>NZ_KV833450.1:0-73607 GCF_001837655.1 Haemophilus sp. HMSC071C11
TTAGCTTCCGCTTCTAGTTTTGCCTTAGCTTCCGCCTCTTGTTTTGCTTTTTGAGCAGCAATTTCTGCGGCTTTCGCTTTAGCCTCTTCTTCAGCTTGTTTTGCCGCAACAGCTAAACGTTTAGCCTCTGCATCTGCTTTTAATTTTGCAGCTTCAGCCGCTTGTTTAGCCTTAGCCTCTTCAGCTTGCTTCTGTTTTTCCAACGCTTCTTGACGAGCTTGCTCTTGTTGTTTTTTTATTTCTTGCTGACGTTGTTGTTCTTGCTGACGTTGCTGTTCTTGCTGACGTTGCTGTTCTTGCTGACGTTTTAACTCTTCTTGTCGTTGAACTTCTTGTTGATGCTTAATCTCTTCTTGATTAGGCTCAGGTGGTTTTTCTTCCACAACAGGTTCTGGGCGTTTTTGTTTATCCGCTTGCCCTTTTTTTTGTTGTTGAATACGCCCCCATTCCTGAGCAGCCGTACCCGTATCAACAATCACTGCCCCTATTACATCTCCTTCACCTTCTCCACCACCCATAATTTCAACAGTGTGATAAAGTGAACTTAAAATCAATAAGCCAAACAAGATAAAGTGCAAAAGGATAGAAATAGCAAAAGCATTGATTCCTTTCTTTTGTCGATTATTTTGCACGTGTTACCTACTTAGCTAAATGGGATTTGTCATTAAACCTACAGATTTAATGCCTGCAAGATGAAGTAAATTCAATGCCTTAATCACTTCTTCATAAGGCACTTCTTTAGCTCCGCCTACTAAAAATAGTGTATTATTATCCTTATCAAATTCCTGTCTAGATAATTGAGTAACCATTTCTTCTGTTAAACCTTCTTGACGTTCTCCGCCAATAGAAATCGCATATTTTCCAATGCCTGCCACTTCAAGAATGACGGGGACTTTATCTTCATTAGAAACCTCTTGGCTTTGCACAGAATCAGGCAATTCAACTTGAACGCTTTGACTAATAATAGGGGCGGTTGCCATAAAAATTAACACTAAAACTAAAAGCACATCCAAAAAAGGCACAATATTAATTTCAGATTTAATTGCTTTACGCTGACGACGAGCCATATATTCCTCTAAAATTTTAACTTATTTTTACCGCACTTTTTCTTCAAAGTGCGGTCAATTTTCCCTATTTTTAGTGAGGGGCTTTACCAAAGGCTTGACGGTGTAAAATCGTCGTAAATTCATCAATAAAATTACCGTAATCTTGTTCAATGGCATTCACTCGTAAGCTTAAACGGTTATAAGCCATTACTGCAGGAATTGCGGCAAATAAACCAATCGCAGTGGCAATCAAGGCCTCAGCGATACCTGGTGCCACCATCTGTAACGTTGCTTGTTTTGCACCACTTAATGCCATAAAAGCGTGCATGATACCCCAAACAGTTCCGAATAAACCAATATAAGGGCTAACAGATGCCACTGTGGCTAAGAATGGAACTCGGTTTTCCAAACTTTCAATCTCACGGTTCATCGCAAGATTCATCGCGCGCATTGTGCCTTTAATAATCGCTTCAGGTGCGTCTGGATTTACTTGTTTTAAACGTGAAAATTCTTTAAATCCCACGCAAAAAATTTGTTCGCTACCCGTTAATCCATCGCGACGATTAGATAGCCCTTCATAAAGTTTATTTAAATCTTCTCCTGACCAGAAACGATCTTCAAACGTACGTGCTTCTTTTAAGGCATTCGTTAAAATACGGCTACGTTGAATAATAATTGCCCAAGATATGATTGAGAAAGAAATCAAAATCACAATTACCAGTTGCACAACAATACTTGCTTTTAGAAAAAGATCTAAAAAATTCAATTCTGCAGTCATTGCATACTCCGAAAAATTATTTTAAGTGATGAAACGCCGCTTTAACTTCTTTGGGAAACGCCACAGGTTTCATCTTGCCTAGATCAACACAGGCTACCTTAACAGTAGCCTTTGATAACATCAGGGTGTTGCGCATCAGTCTCTGTTCAAAAAGGATTGTAGCCCCTTTTACTTCTGAAACCTCTGTTTCCACCATAAGTAAATCATCCAATTTTGCTGCCACGCAATAATCAATGGCGAGCGTTTTGACAACAAATGCGAGTTGTTGTTCCTCTAGTAAGGTTTGTTGCGTAAAATTTAATGTACGCAAATATTCTGTTCTTGCTCGTTCAAAAAAATGCAAATAGCGAGCGTGATACACTACGCCACCTGCATCAGTATCTTCATAATACACACGAACAGGAAAAGAAAAGCAATTATCCAACATATTCTCACCCAATTGGTCGCAATAAACCCTGTATTCTAGAACCAGTTTTTGGGATAAGCAAGCTATCTATGAAAAAACTCAATAAGATTTTATTCATTTTAAAACATCTAAAATTTTTACCGCACTTTTAGCCTGACTAGCAAAAGATAAGGTAATGACAAATCATTTTTAACCTTTCTCATTGAGCAAAAACCATTCAAAGCATAACCGTTCTTTAAAAATAGCCTCTATGTAATCTTAAACCACCAGTATTTTTTATTCTTGATATTTAGCGTTTCTATGCGACAATCTTCGCGGTTATTTACTTTAAAAATATGTTTTACTAGATGGATTACGAAAATCAAATTGCCAATATTTTCTCACTAAATGGCGAATTAAGCCAAAATATCAAAGGTTTTCGTCCTCGAGCTGAACAACTTGAAATGGCACATGCTGTAGGTAAAGCAATTCAAAATAAATCTTCTCTTGTAGTTGAAGCTGGAACGGGGACAGGAAAAACCTTTGCATATCTGGCGCCTGCTTTAGTTTTTGGTAAAAAAACCATTATTTCTACAGGATCTAAAAATCTTCAAGATCAGCTTTTTAATCGAGATCTTCCAGCTATTAAAAAAGCCCTTAATTTCACGGGAAAAATTGCGTTGCTAAAAGGTCGGGCAAACTATCTTTGTTTAGAGCGTTTAGATCAAGTGATTGCTCAAGGTGTGCTTGGAGATAAGTCTGTTTTAGCTGAATTAAGTAAAGTACGAAAATGGAACAATAGTACTAAAACAGGCGATTTCACAGAATGTATCGAGCTTGCAGAAGATAGCCCAATTATTCCTCAACTGACGAGTACAGCTGAAAGTTGTTTAGGCACCGATTGCCCTAATTATTCAGAATGTTATGTAGCAAGTGCGCGTAAAAAAGCATTAAATGCTGATTTGGTTGTAGTTAATCATCATTTATTTTTTGCTGATATGGCTGTGAAAGAAAGTGGTTTTGGCGAACTCATTCCAAATGCAGAAGTGATTATTTTTGACGAAGCTCATCAGTTACCAGATATTGCCAGTCAATATTTTGGTCAATCTTTAACATCACGCCAGCTTTTTGATTTATGCAAGGATATTAATATTGTCTATCGCACAGAACTCAAGGATATGCAGCAGCTTGGCACAACATCTGATACCTTACTGAAAGTGGTACAAGATTTTCGTTTATTACTGGGTAATGGGAGTAATGTTCGAGGAAATTGGCGTGAGCTTTACAGGCAAAGTGCGGTGAAAAAATCCTTTGAATTATTACAAGAGAAAATAGATTTTTTAGCTGAAGTAATTAAATTAGCACTTGGTCGTTCCCAAACTTTAGACAGTATTTTTGAGCGTGTTGAGTCCATTAAAATCCAACTCAAACGTTTATCAGAAACAAATATTGTGGGTTATTGTTATTGGTATGAAGGAAATGGTCGCCAGTTTGGTTTACATATTACGCCATTGACAGTGGCCGATAAATTTGGTGCTCAGCTCGAAGCGAAAGAAGCCGCTTGGATATTCACATCTGCGACATTAGAAGTGGGGGGAACTTTTAATCATTTCTGCCAACGTTTAGGCATTGAAAATGCGACACAAAAAATTTTATATAGTCCCTTTAATTATTCTGAGCAATCTTTGCTTTGTGTGCCTCGATATTTGCCGAATACTAATCAAGTGAATACATTAAATTCACTAGGCGAAATGTTATTACCCGTGATTGAAGCAAACAAAGGGCGTTGCTTTGTTCTTTGCACTTCCTATTCAATGATGCGTGGTTTAGCTGAATATTTCCGTGAAAAAAGTCATCTTTCGATTTTATTACAAGGCGAAACCTCAAAAGGCAAATTACTCGAACAATTTATAAAAGAAACGCATAGCGTTTTGGTGGCAACTTCTAGCTTTTGGGAAGGTGTAGATGTACGTGGCGATGCACTTTCTTTAGTCATTATTGATAAGCTTCCTTTTACCGCGCCAGATGAACCTTTGTTGAAAGCTCGCATTGAGGATTGTCGTTTACAAGGTGGCGATCCATTCAATGATATTCAAATTCCTGAAGCGGTAATTACCTTGAAACAAGGCGTTGGACGTTTAATTCGTGATATTACAGATCGTGGGGTTGTGATTATTTGTGATAATCGATTAGTGATGCGCAATTATGGCGAAACTTTTTTGAAAAGTTTACCTAACTCAAGTCGTACCCGTGATCTCAACAAAGTGATACAATTCTTACAAAATAAGTAAACGAGAATAATAATGCAAAATTTAACTTTATTGGCGTTGGACACCTCTACTGAAGCCTGTTCAGTCGCTTTATTGTATCGTGGTGAGAAAACACATATTAATGAACTAGCACAACGCACACACACTAAACGAATTTTACCTATGATCGATGAAATTTTGGCAAATTCGGGTTTAGGTTTAAATCAAGTTGATGCTTTAGCTTTTGGGCGTGGGCCTGGTAGTTTTACTGGTGTTCGTGTTGGTGCTGGGATTGCACAAGGTTTAGCGTTTGGTGCGGATTTGCCTGTCATTCCAATTTCAAATTTAACCGCAATGGCACAGGCGGCATTTGAATTACATCAAGCAGAAAATGTCGTTGCCGCAATTGATGCCAGAATGAATGAAGTCTATTTTTCTCAAGTAGTGAGAGAAAAAGTGCGGTCAGATTTTGGGGAAGTTTTTCAATGGCGAGAAATCATTAGCGAACAAGTTTGTTCTCCAGAACAAGCGATTAATCAGCTTCAAAATGATAACGCATTTAGAGTAGGGAGAGGTTGGGCTGCTTATTCTCAATTTACTGAAAAAAATCTAACTGGCTCAGATATAGAACTACCTAATGCCTTATATATGTTAGAACTTGCACGAGTAGAATTTTTGCAAAAACACACAATTTCAGCTTTAGAGATTGAACCGATTTATTTGCGAAACGAGGTTACTTGGAAAAAATTACCAGGACGTGAATAAGTTTAAATAACTGGAGGATAGAAAATGAAAGGAAAAATCACCTTATTTTTTACCGCACTTTGTTTTGGATTAACGGGCTGTATTGCACCACCAAAAGGGTTAGAAAAAGAGCGATTCTCAATTAATTCCTATCGCGAGATTTCTCCTCAGGATTTGACCTGTCATTGTAAAACAGTTCGACTTGGAGGAAAAATTGTCAATACTACCGTTTTAGCAAATCAAACAAAAATTGAAGTGTTAAGTTTACCCGTATCATCAATTTCAGGTAAACCATTTGTTGAATTGCAATCCGATGGTCGCTTTATCGTGTATTTCAACGGTTTTGTTGAGCCTGAAAATTTAAAAGAACGTTATATTACTGTAGGTGGTCAATTAGCAGGAACAGAGAAAGGCAAAATAGAACAAGCTGATTATACTTATCCTGTTGTTCAAGCGGATAAATACCGTATTTGGACACTCAGTACCATCTATGAGTATCCAACAGATGATTGGGATGAAGACGATGATTGGGGATTTTTTAGATGGAGACATCGCCCTTGGTATGTTCAGCCTGAAATTCACTATTATTTGAATTAAATGATAAAATCTTAAAGATTTTCCAACAAATTAGGATAAAAAATGGAAAAAATTTGGTTTCAAAATTATCCAGAAGGTTCTGAAAAATTTCTGGATACCTCAAAATATGAATCTATTTTGGATATGTTCGACAAAGCAGCACGCGAACATCCAGATCGCCCCGCTTACATTAATATGGGGCAAGTACTTACTTTCCGTAAATTAGAAGAGCGCAGTCGTGCATTTGCCGCGTATTTGCAAAATGAATTTAAACTTCAACGTGGTGATCGCGTGGCATTAATGATGCCAAATTTATTGCAATATCCTATCGCACTTTTTGGTATTTTGCGGGCTGGCTTAATTGCAGTAAATGTCAATCCTCTTTACACACCGAGAGAATTAGAGCTCCAGTTGCAAGATAGTGGTGCGGTAGCGATTGTCGTGGTATCAAATTTTGCTTCTACCTTGGAAAAAGTCGTTTTCAATACCAATGTCAAACACGTTATTCTTACCCGAATGGGCGATCAACTTTCTTTTGGTAAACGTACTTTAGTCAATTTTGTCGTGAAATATGTGAAAAAACTCGTGCCGAAATATAAATTACCGCACGCAGTAACATTCCGTGAAGTATTGAGTATTGGTAAATATCGCCAATATGTTCGTCCAGAAATATCGCGTGAGGATTTAGCCTTTTTACAATATACTGGTGGCACAACAGGTGTAGCGAAAGGTGCAATGCTGACGCACGAAAATATTATAACCAATGTCTTCCAAGCAAAATGGATTGCTGAGCCATTTATCGGTGATCATTCTCGCACTCGTTCAGCTCTATTTTAGCCTTGCCTCTTTATCACGTATTTGCCTTAACGGTAAACTGCTTATTATTTTTAGAGTTAGGTGTCACGGCGATCTTAATCACCAATCCGAGAGATATTGAAGGATTTGTGAAAGAGTTGAAAAAATACCGTTTTGAAGCAATCACTGGTGTGAATACCTTATTTAATGCGTTGTTAAATAATGAAAATTTCAAAGAAGTTGATTTTTCAGCTTTAAAACTTTCTGTAGGTGGCGGTATGGCTATTCAACAATCAGTGGCAACACGTTGGCATGAATTGACGGGCTGTAACATCATTGAAGGTTATGGAATGACGGAGTGTTCGCCATTAATCGCCGCTTGTCCGATTAATGTTGTGAAACATAATGGCACTATTGGTGTGCCAGTGCCAAATACGGATATAAAAATCATTAAAGATGATGGCTCTGATGCAAAAATTGGCGAAGCTGGCGAATTATGGGTGAAAGGCGATCAAGTAATGCGAGGTTATTGGCAACGACCAGAAGCAACCAGTGAAGTGTTAAAAGACGGTTGGATGGCGACTGGCGATATTGTCATTATGGATGAATCATATAGCTTACGCATTGTAGATCGTAAAAAAGATATGATTTTGGTTTCTGGCTTTAATGTCTATCCAAATGAAATTGAAGATGTCGTTATGCTGAATTACAAAGTGTCTGAGGCTGTGGCAATTGGTGTTCCTCACGCAGTTTCTGGCGAAACGATAAAAATCTTTGTGGTGAAAAAAGACGATAGCTTAACTCGTGATGAACTTCGCAACCATTGTCGTCAATATCTCACAGGCTATAAAGTGCCAAAAGAAATTGAGTTTCGAGACGAACTGCCAAAAACTAATGTTGGCAAGATTTTACGTCGGGTTTTACGCGATGAAGAGATCGCAAAACGTTCAAAACATTAATGTCAAAATGGGATAGCAATATCCCATTTTTGTTCTTTTCAAATAAAAAGTCACTATGATAAAAGAATGTCAAAATCCACCGCACTTTAGAGTCATTTCAGATAATGCTGCGCTATTAGAAGTTTGTAATTTGGCTCAGATGAAAAGTGCGGTCGCCTTAGATACAGAATTTATGCGTGTTTCCACTTATTTTCCTAAGTTGGGATTAATCCAACTTTATGATGGCGAGCGCGTCTCTTTAATTGATCCTTTAGCGATTACGGATTTTTCTCCTTTTATCGCATTGTTAGCCAATCCTAAAGTATTAAAAGTCTTACATTCTTGTAGTGAAGATTTATTGGTTTTCTTACAAGAATTTGATCAGCTTCCACGCCCAATGATTGATACGCAAATTATGGCGCGCTTTCTTGGGCTTGGCACATCAGCAGGATTGGCAAAATTAGCACAACAATACTTAAATGTAGAAATCGATAAAGGTGCAACTCGCACCAATTGGATCAAACGCCCCCTTTCTGATATTCAACTTCAATATGCCGCAGGCGATGTTTGGTATTTGTTGCCGCTTTATCATATTCTTGAAAAAGAGTTAGCGAAAACACCTTGGGAACAAGCAGTAAGAGATGATTGCGAACTTGTTCTTGCTAAAACGCATAAATTACAAGAGCGAGATTCAGAAAAAGCGTATTTAGATATTCCAAATGCTTGGAAATTAAATCCATTGGAATTGTCTCGTTTAAGAATTTTGGCACAGTGGCGACAAAACGTGGCAATAGAACGTGATTTAGCACTTTCTTATATTGTGAAATCAGAACATCTTTGGAAAGTGGCAAAGAATAATCCACGTAATACATCTGAAATGTTAGAAATGGGATTAACTGAAAATGAAGTACGTGTACGTGGTAAAAAGATTTTGCAATTACTTGCTCAAGCAAGACGTGTTTCTTCTAATGACTATCCAAAACCTATTGAACGTATTTCTGAAGATCCTCGTTATAAAAAAACAATTCGATTATTACAAGAAAAAGTGAATAGCTTAACACCAAAAGGTTTAACCCCTGAAATCGTTGCAAGTAAACGTACTTTGGAAGAATTAATTAAATGGGTTTGGAAATATGATTGTTCTCAAGATAAACTACCAAAGTTGCTGATTGGCTGGCGAAAACCTATTGGTGAAAAGTTAGTTGATGTACTTAAGTAGATATAAAAAAGCGTTGGGCAAATAGCTCAACGCTTTTCGTTTTTACTCGTAGAGTTTTTTCACTTGTTCAGGTGTCATCACTCGTTGGTATTTACTAAATTCTTTTGCCATATAGTAAGCACCAAAATTTGTTAAGTGATCTTGATCAGCGTACAAGTATTTTCCTTCTGCCATAACACTATCTTTTGGTAAATACTGTTGAGCATCTACCCAATAAACATTAGGAATATCTTTGACTAAATCGTGAATGATTTTGTTACTCGCATCAATATCGCCCATACGATGAATTGGCGTTAAATATTTTTCAAGCCCATAATTTTCTAATAAATAACCACGCAGCGGAGAACGACTTACTGAACTATTATTAGCAAAAACATATACGGGCTTTTGCATCGCTAGTTGTTTCACTGTGTTTTTAAAACGCGCTTTAAAGTCTGGTTCAATGAAAGTTTCGGGTCTAAAACGAGGTACTGGCTGTCCGCCCATTCTCAAGTCATAAAATGCTGAAATAAATATCGCTTTATATTGAGAATCTTTCTGCCATACAGATTGGCAATTAGGATCTAATTGATATTGTTCATTCACAATAAAGCTACATTCAAATTTATCTTTGAAAATATCTGCTTTCCAGCCTTCTTTATTTCCCACATAGTTTAGAAAAGCTTCTAAATGTGAAGAATGAGAATCGCCTAAAATAATGACCTTAGCAGGATAATGATTTTCATTAGAAACAGGAATTGATTGTTCAATGTGTTCTTTTTCAGCTCGTATTGTTTGTCTTTTATAAAGATTAAATCCTAAGAGTAAAAGAGAAGGAATAAAATAAATATAAAGAAAACTTTGTTTAAAGTTTAGTTTTGATTTTCTAATTGGCTGTTCGATTAAATAATAACTTAGAACTGAAAAAATTATTGTTAATACTATTACTATAGCGATAGATTGATTATTAATTTGTTTTTCGCCCGTTATATAATAAGCAAACGCAATAAAAATCCAATGATATAAATAAAGAGAATAAGAAATTTTTCCAATAAACACTATTGCTTTATTAGATAAACATAATTTAACGATGTTATTTTGTGATGTGGTATGAATAATTAATGCTGTAAAAATACAAGGGAGAATTAAAGTAATACCTGGAATATATGCAATATCATTATTCATTAAAAATAAGCAGGAAAATAATAGTAATGTACTTAAGATAGCCAGAATATTATTTACTTGCTTACTCAATTGAACCTTGTTTGAAAGATTATGATAAATTGCCAACAAAGTCCTACAAGTAATTCGGGAAATCTTAGGTTAGAGAGATAATAAATATTAGGCTGATGCAATACTTCTTTGTAAAAGTTAGCTGAAACAAAAGATGTCGCAAGTAAAATAAAAAACAAAATTAGCGTTATAATAAACAATACTTTAATTTCTCTAAATTTTTTATAAGCTAAAATGAGGATAAGTGGAAAAATAAGATAGTATTGTTCTTCTACGGCTAATGACCAAATATGTAATACAGGGTTTTCATTTGCACTTAAATCAAAATAACCTTGTGTTAATCCTAGATAGAAATTAGATAGGAATGCAATAGCTAATTCAATGGTTTTTCTTAATTTATTGAAATCATTATAAATAAAAATAACAGACGCAATGAAAGACACTAATGCCATCACTGTAATAAAAGCAGGATAAATTCGTTTAATACGTCGAGTATAAAATTGTTTAAGCGAAAAAGAATTCTGTTGAATTTCTGTGATAATAATACCCGTAATCAGAAAACCAGAAATAACAAAGAAAATATCCACCCCAAGAAAACCACCAGATAACCAGTTTTCATTAAGATGATAAATAATGACTGAAATAACAGCAATTGCGCGTAGTCCATCAATTTCTGGACGATATTTAATAGATGACATAATATTCCTTTAATAAAAATATAAACCGCACCTTTATTTCTGCGTCAAAAGTGCGGTTATTTTTTTATGTGTTTTTACACGTTGAATCGAAAGTGCATTACATCGCCATCTTGTACGATGTAATCTTTGCCTTCTAAACGCCATTTACCCGCTTCTTTTGCACCGTTTTCACCGTTGAATTGGATAAAGTCTTGGTAAGCGATAACTTCTGCTCGGATAAAGCCTTTTTCAAAGTCGGTGTGGATTACAGCGGCTGCTTTTGGTGCGGTTGCACCGACTGAAACTGTCCAAGCTCGTACTTCTTTTACGCCAGCAGTGAAATAAGTTTGAAGATTTAAAAGCGCATATCCTGCACGAATTACACGGTTCAATCCTGGTTCTTCAATGCCTAAATCTTGTAAAAACTCGACTTTTTCTTCATCGTCAAGTTCTGCAATTTCAGATTCAATCGCTGCACATACAGGAACAACAACAGCGCCCTCTTTTTCGGCAATTTCACGAACGCGATCTAAATATGGATTATTTTCAAAACCATCTTCATTTACGTTTGCGATATACATTGTTGGTTTTAACGTTAAGAAGTTGTAACTCTTGATTGCTTGCAATTCTTCTTTATCTAACCCAACAGAACGAATCATTCCAGCATTTTCAAGCACAGGAAGGATTTTTTCCATTACGGAAAGTTCAAATTTAGCTTCTTTATCGCCACCTTTTGCACGTTTTTGTAAACGTTGGATTGCTCGTTCACAACTGTCTAAGTCAGCTAAGGCTAATTCAGTGTTGATAGTGTCAATATCATCAAGTGGGTCAATTTTCCCTGCAACGTGTACAATGTCATCGTTTTCAAAACAACGCACTACGTGACCAATTGCATCGGTTTCACGAATATTTGCTAAGAATTTATTACCCAAGCCTTCGCCTTTGCTAGCACCTGCAACTAAGCCTGCGATGTCCACAAATTCCATCGTGGTAGGTAATATGCGTTCAGGTTTAACGATTTCTGCCAATGCGTCTAAACGTGGATCTGGCATTGGCACGACACCCGTATTTGGTTCGATAGTACAGAATGGATAGTTTGCGGCTTCAATGCCAGCTTTAGTGAGTGCGTTAAAAAGAGTAGATTTGCCGACATTTGGCAATCCCACAATACCACATTTGAATCCCATAATTTTTCCCTTATTTTGAGTAAAACGGTTGTAAAACTAACCGCACTTTTAAATTTTAAAACTGTTTAAACGATTGGTCGCTTTGACCATTCCATCTTTGAAAATCATTTCCACACAATCAGTGGCTTCATCTAGTACTTTTTCAAGTGCATTGCGATCTGCTGGCGATGGTTTATTTAAGACGTAACCTGCCACTAAATCACGATGGCCTGGATGCCCAATGCCAATGCGTAAACGGTAGAAATTATTGTTATTGCCTAGTTGTGCCACAATATCTTTTAAGCCGTTATGCCCACCATGTCCACCGCCTTGTTTGAGTTTTGCGATGCCAGAAGGTAAATCTAGTTCATCGTGAATAACCAAAATTTCTTCAGGTTTAATACGGTAAAAACTTGCCAATGCGCCAACTGCTTTACCGCTTAAATTCATAAAAGTTGTTGGCACTAAAAGGCGTACTTCTTTTCCATTCACTAAAGTGCGGGCAGTTTTTCCGAAGAATTTACTTTCTGGATTTAGTGAAACGTTAAAACGACGTGCCAAGCGTTCAATAAGCCATTCGCCTGCATTGTGGCGTGTATCTGTATATTTATCGCCAGGGTTGCCTAAACCAACAATAAGTTTTATTTCTGACATTTTTATTTGATGATGTAAAAAATAGTGGCGTATTGTAGCGAAAAAGCCTTAAATTCTCAATCTATAAGGCGGAAACAAAGAGGTAATTTATTGCGCATGATTTATCATTAAAAGTCACCGCACTTTTCCGTTATAATGGCTAAAATTTTTTAACAAAGAAGTAAAAATGAATCAGATTAACATTGAAATCGCTTATGCTTTTCCCGAACGTTATTATTTGAAATCTTTTCAAGTTGATGAAGGAATCACCGTGCAAACGGCGATTACGCAATCAGGGATTTTAAGCCAATTTCCAGAGATTGATTTGAGCACAAATAAAATTGGGATTTTCAGTCGTCCAATAAAATTGACTGATGTATTAAAAGAGGGCGATCGTATTGAAATTTATCGTCCATTACTTGCTGATCCGAAAGAAATTCGCCGTAAACGTGCAGCAGAGCAAGCTGCAGCCAAAGACAAAGAAAAAGGAGCTTAAAAATGACCGCACTTTCATCCGTTGATTTTTGTTTACCTGAACATATCACGCCAGAAATTTTTCTACGTGATTATTGGCAGAAAAAGCCACTTGTAATTCGGAACGGTTTGCCTGAAATTATTGGGCAGTTTGAGCCACAAGATATTATTGAGCTCGCGCAAAATGAAGATGTGACAGCTCGTTTAGTGAAGACATTTTCTGATGATGATTGGAAAGTTTTTTTTAGCCCTTTAAGCGAAAAGGATTTCCAACAATTGCCAGAAAAATGGTCGGTGTTAGTTCAAAATTTGGAGCAATGGTCGCCTGAATTAGGGCAACTTTGGAACAAATTTGGCTTTATTCCTCAATGGCAACGTGACGATATTATGGTGTCTTACGCGCCGAAAGGTGGCTCCGTTGGTAAGCATTATGATGAATATGATGTATTTTTAGTGCAAGGCTATGGTCATCGTCGTTGGCAAGTGGGTAAATGGTGTGATGCAAGCACTGAATTTAAACCCAATCAATCGATCCGAATTTTTGATGATATGGGCGAATTAGTCATTGATGAAGTGATGAATCCAGGGGATATTCTCTATATTCCAGCCCGTATGGCGCATTATGGCGTGGCTGAAGATGATTGTTTAACCTTTTCTTTTGGCTTGCGTTATCCAAATTTAAGCAATTTGATTGATGGCATAAGCAAAGGTTTTTGTCATCAAGATCCTGATTTGAATTTAAGCGAGTTTGATTTACCGCTACGTTTAAGCCAGTCTGTACAAGCTACAGGTAAACTTGCAGATGAAAATATTCAAGCGATGAAACAGCTTTTATTGGATAAATTGGCTAATTCAAAAGCTTTTGATACGTTATTTAAACAAGCCGTAGCAAGTGCGGTAAGTTCTCGTCGTTATGAGTTATTGGTTTCTGATGAAATGTGCGATCCCGATGAAGTGCGGTCAATTTTAGAAGAAGATGGTGCATTCCTTTCTCAAGACAACAATTGTAAATTGCTTTACACCGAAAATCCGTTGCGAATTTATGCGAACGGCGAATGGTTAGATGAACTTAATATAATTGAGAGCGAAGTATTAAAACGCTTGTCTGACGGCGAAAGTTTAGATTGGGTATTTCTATCTAATTTAGTGAATGAAACCGAAGATCCCGAAACTTCAATGGATTTGTTGTTGGATTCCATTTGTAACTGGGTTGATGATGGGTGGGCGTTAATTGAATAATATGTCAGACAATATTTATTCCGTCTCTCAACTGAATTCTGCCGCGCGTCAGATGTTGGAGGGGCATTTTTCCCAAATTTGGCTAACGGGGGAAATTTCCAATTTTACCCAACCTGTGTCTGGGCATTGGTATTTAACGCTGAAAGATGAAAATGCACAGGTGCGTTGTGCAATGTTTCGTATGAAAAATTTGCGTGTAGCTTTTCGTCCGCAAAATGGAATGCAAGTGCTTGTGCGTGCCAATGTGAGTTTATATGAGCCTCGTGGCGATTATCAACTTATTATTGATTCTATGCACCCTGCAGGCGAGGGATTATTGCAACAGCAATTTGAAGCGTTAAAAATGAAGTTGGCAGCGGAAGGTTTATTTGCTCAAAATCTCAAGAAAAATCTACCGCACTTTAGTAAAGCAGTTGGGATTATTACCTCTTCTACAGGAGCTGCATTGCAAGATATTTTGCATATTTTGGCACGCCGTGATCCAAGTTTAAAAGTTATTATTTATCCCACTGCGGTTCAGGGCAAAGAGGCGACTGCAGAAATTGTGCAAATGATTGAACTTGCTAATGCGCGACAAGAAGTGGATGTATTAATTGTGGGTCGTGGTGGTGGTTCATTAGAAGATCTTTGGTGTTTTAATGAAGAAGAAGTGGCGCGAGCGATTTTTCGTTCAACCTTACCCATTATCAGTGCGGTGGGACACGAAACAGATGTGACGATTGCCGATTTTGTTGCAGATCTTCGTGCGCCGACCCCTTCTGCTGCGGCTGAATTAGTTAGTCGTAATCAAGATGAATTATTGCAACAACTTCGCCATCAACAGCAACGTTTAGATATGGCATTTGATCGTTTATTTACGCGAAAAAGCCAGCGTTTGAAACAGCTTGCCTTACGATTGCACAATCAACATCCACAGAATCAGCTACGCGCTCAACAAGCGAAAAATGAACAGCTTGCGCATCGTTTGCAACTTGCTATGTTACGTCAGTTTGAAAATACACAACAAAAATTGACCGCACTTTCTTCTCGTTTGAAACAAAATCCATTGCCATATCGAGTGCAACGTCACCAACAACGCTTAGAGCAGTTGCAAGTGCGATTAAATTTTTGCGTAAATCGCCAAGTGACGGAGCGTCAAAATAAACTGGCAACGTTATGCGGAAAATTGGATGGTTTAAGCCCGTTGAAAGTATTGGCAAGAGGTTATTCCATTGCGGAAAACCCACAAGGAAAAGCCATTGTTAGCGTGAAAGATGTCAATCAAGGGGATTTCATTACAACCCAAGTGGCTGATGGAAAAATTATGAGTAAGGTTTTGTAGGATGCTTATTTTGTAAAAATGGAGTAAAACATTATCTTACGAAAAAAGAATGCCGTGATTATTGAATAAATTATCACGGTATTTTATTTTGTGACTCACTTCAAACTTTCAACAAAAAGTGGAAACCTTCTATTTTTTTTGTAGTCTTTTAAGCGTATGATTTTGCGTGCAGTTTTGGAGAAAACAGATGTCAGAAATTCAACATTTTAGCCAACAAGATATAGAAATATTGGGCGAACAAACTTTGTATGAGGGTTTTTTCACACTCAAACGAATTCAATTTAAACATAAGCTTTTTGCTGGGGGGCAAAGTGGCGTCGTAACCCGAGAATTACTGATTAAAGGTGCCGCCTCAGCAGTTATCGCTTATGATCCAAAAGAAGATTCTGTGATTTTAGTCGAACAAGTTCGTATTGGTGCGGCTTATCATCCAGAATCTAATCGTTCGCCTTGGTTACTCGAATTAATTGCAGGTATGGTGGAAAAAGGCGAAAAGCCAGAAGAAGTTGCTTTGCGTGAGAGTGAAGAAGAAGCGGGAATTCAAGTCAAAAATTTAACGCATTGTTTAAGTGTGTGGGATAGCCCAGGTGGCATAGTGGAGCGGATTCATTTATTTGCAGGCGAAGTGGATAGCTCACAAGCAAAAGGCATTCACGGTTTGGCTGAAGAAAATGAAGACATTAAAGTGCACGTAGTAAAACGTGAACAGGCGTATCAATGGATGTGCGAGGGGAAAATTGATAATGGCATTGCAGTGATTGGATTGCAGTGGCTTCAATTAAATTATGCTCAGTTACAACAAAGTTGGAAACGTAGTTAGGGGGCATTAATGAAAAATACGTTTGTTTATCAGGCGGAAAAGCCTGTTATAAAGTTATTACAAATTACCGATCCCCATTTATTTAAAGATGAAAGTGCGGAATTATTGGGGGTAAATACACAAGCAAGTTTTGCTCAAGTATTAAAGGAAATTCAGCAAGAAAATAACGAATTTGATGTAATTCTTGCTACAGGTGATCTTGTGCAGGATAGTAGCGATGAAGGTTACACTCGTTTTGTAGAAATGATGAAACCTTTCAATAAACCTGTGTTTTGGATTCCAGGAAATCACGACTTTCAGCCTAAAATGGCGGAATTTTTAAATCAGCCACCAATGAACGTGGCAAAACATCTTCTATTGGGCGAACATTGGCAAGCCTTATTGTTAGATAGCCAAGTTTACGGTGTACCACATGGGCAACTAAGCCAGCATCAACTCGATTTATTAAAAGAAACCTTAGGAAAAAATCCAGAACGTTATACGTTGGTTGTATTACACCATCATTTATTACCAACTAATTCCGCATGGCTTGATCAACATAACCTTCGTAATTCTCACGAATTGGCAGAAGTGCTTGCGCCTTTTTCCAATGTGAAAGCTATTTTATATGGGCACATTCATCAAGAAGTAAATAGTGAATGGAATGGTTATCAAGTAATGGCAACACCAGCGACTTGTATTCAATTTAAACCTGATTGCCAGTATTTTTCTCTTGATACCTTACAGCCTGGTTGGCGTGAAATTGAGCTACATTCAGATGGTTCAATTCGTACCCAAGTGAAACGTATTCAGCAAGCGGAATTTTTGCCGAATATGCAAGAAGAAGGGTATTAAATTTTGTGGACGTTTTAAAAATCGTTTTTATAGTGCGTATTTTTAAAACGTCCACTATTCTAACCCAATAAAAGTGCGGTCAAATTTTTAATTGTTTTTAACGATTCGCCAGTTCAAAAATCATCGCTTCTGCTTGGCAACTAAAAGTGAAAGAAGCATTTAATTGAACGCCGTTTTCAACTGCCACGATTTCGCTTTTAATTTCGCAAGGATCGCTTTCTGTATTGCGTGCTTTCTTCATTAATCGTTCAAGCGCAGCATTGGCATCAGCTTCAGTGCTATAAAATTGATGTACTTCTACGCTACAGTCAGAGCCATCAATAATCGTGCCTACATCAACACAGCTACAAGTTAAGGATTCTTCTGCTTTGCATTTTACGGTCATTTTCTTTTCCTTATATGAATATTTTGGTGCATTTTATCATTTTTCTTGTTCCCCATAAATGACAAAAATTCAACAAAACAATCCATTAAATGCAAAAAGCTCCTGCTAACTAGTCGTAGCTCTAATAAAAATAAGGAATAGAGTTGCACTCAATAGATTCGGGCTTTATAATTGCCCAGATTTTTATTTATAACAAAGGGTTCCAAATGAAAAAATTTAATCAATCTCTATTAGCAACTGCAATGTTGTTGGCTGCAGGTGGTGCAAATGCGGCAGCGTTTCAATTGGCGGAAGTTTCTACTTCTGGGCTTGGTCGTGCCTATGCAGGTGAAGCGGCGATTGCAGATAATGCTTCTGTCGTGGCAACTAACCCAGCTTTGATGAGTTTATTTAAAACGGCACAGTTTTCCACAGGTGGCGTTTATGTTGATTCTAGAATTAATATGAATGGTGATGTAGCTTCTTCTGCTATAGTAAGTCCGAGAATGATATCAACAAAGGACGGCTCAGCTTCAGCGCGTAATGTTGTTCCTGGTGCTTTTGTGCCAAATCTTTATTTCGTTGCGCCAGTGAATGATAAATTCGCGCTGGGTGCAGGAATGAATGTCAATTTCGGTCTAAAAAGTGAATATGACGATAGTTATGATGCTGGTATATTTGGTGGAAAAACTGACTTGAGTGCTATCAACTTAAATTTAAGTGGTGCTTATCGAGTAACAGAAGGCTTGAGCCTAGGTTTAGGGGTAAATGCGGTTTATGCTAAAGCCCAAGTTGAACGGAATGCTGGTATTATTAAGGATACTGTTAATGATAGCCAAATAACATCAGTACTCACAACACAGCCAGAACTATTAAGAGATATTGGTAAGAATTTGACCTCTAAAGACAAATCTGTTGTGTCATTACAAGATAGAGCAGCTTGGGGCTTTGGCTGGAATGCAGGTGTAATGTATCAATTTAATGAAGCTAACAGAATTGGTTTAGCCTATCATTCTAAAGTAGATATTGATTTTACTGACCGCACTGCCACTAGTTTAGAAGCAAATGTTATCAAGGCAGGTAAAACAGGTGATTTAACCCTTACATTGCCAGATTACTTAGAACTTTCTGGTTTCCATCAATTAACTGACAAACTTGCTGTGCATTATAGTTATAAATATACCCATTGGAGTCGTTTAACAAAATTAAACGCTAGCTTCGAAGATGGTAAAAAAGCGTTTGATAAAGAATTACAATACAGTAATAACTCTCGTGTTGCATTAGGGGCAAGTTATAACCTTGATGAAAAATTGACCTTACGTGCAGGTATTGCTTACGATCAAGCGGCATCTCGTCATCAGCGTAGTGCTGCAATTCCAGATACCGATCGCACTTGGTATAGTTTAGGGGCAAGCTATAAATTCACGCCGAATTTATCTGTTGATCTTGGCTATGCTTACTTAAAAGGCAAAAAAGTTCACTTTAAAGAAGTAAAAGAAATAGGTGCCAAAGGTGGTACATTGACAATCAATACAACTGCAAATTATACTTCTCAAGCACACGCAAATCTTTACGGCTTAAACTTAAATTATAGTTTCTAATCCGTTAAAAAATTTAGCATAATAAAGCACACTTCCACAGCAAGTGTGCTTTTTTTATAAAAACAAGGCAAAAATGACCGCACTTTATTACACTTATTACCCCTCGCCAGTGGGACGGCTTTTGATTTTATCTGACGGCGAGAGCATTACGCATATTGATTTTGAAAAAGAGCAATATGCGCCTAATCCAAAATGGCAAAAGCAAGATGAATTGCCTGTTTTTCAAAAAGTGCGGTTAGCTTTTGAACGATATTTTAATGGGGAAATTGAGCGTTTTTCTGAGATTCCCTTAAAACCAGAAGGCACTGCGTTTCAACAAGCCATTTGGCAAGCCTTGCGAGAAATTGATTATGGCGAACTTTCAACTTATGGCGAGCTGGCGTTACGGATTAATAACCCGAAAGCTGTTCGTGCCGTGGGAGGCGCGGTAGGTAGTAATCCGATTAGTATTATTATTCCTTGTCACCGCATTTTAGGCAAAGACCGAACTTTAACTGGCTTTGGTGGTGGCTTAGAGGCAAAACGTTTTTTATTACAGCTAGAGAAAATTCCCTATATTGATAAAGGCACTGAAAACACGAAGCCACGCTTTTTTAAGAAATATCACGAATGATTCCACAAACCCTTGAACAATTGCTTTCCCAAGCGCAATCAATTGCAGGCTTAACTTTTGGGGAGTTAGCGGATGAACTGCATATTCCTGTTCCGCCAGATTTAAAACGTGATAAAGGCTGGGTGGGAATGTTATTAGAGCGCGCTTTAGGTGCAACGGCAGGGAGTAAAGCCGAACAGGATTTTTCTCATTTAGGTGTTGAGCTTAAAACATTGCCAATTAATGCGGAGGGTTATCCGCTTGAAACCACCTTTGTGAGCCTTGCCCCGTTGGTACAAAATTCAGGGGTTAAATGGGAAAATTCCCACGTTCGTCATAAACTTTCTTGTGTACTTTGGATGCCCATTGAAGGCAGTCGCCATATTCCATTGCGTGAACGCCATATCGGTGCGCCAATTTTATGGAAACCAACTGCTGAACAAGAACGTCAATTAAAACAAGATTGGGAAGAATTGATGGATTTAATTGTACTTGGCAAATTGGATCAAATTACTGCTCGAATTGGCGAGGTTATGCAACTCCGTCCAAAAGGGGCAAATAGTCGTGCTGTGACAAAAGGCATAGGAAAAAATGGCGAAATTATAGATACCTTGCCTTTAGGTTTTTATCTAAGAAAAGAATTCACCGCTCAAATTTTGAACGCATTTTTAGATGTAAAGCCACTTTAACTTGATTTTAATACTCGTCAAAAACACGGAAAAAACCGACCGCACTTTTTAGCTCGTTGCCGTAAAAAATTAAGGGAATTCGATTTCGTTCCCAAGGTGGTACGCCTAATTCTTGCCAGATTTTTTTTATATCTTCTCTTGGGCGTTTCGGATGATGTTTAACTTTGCCCGAATAGCCAAAGCGAATAGAAATAGGCAAGTCCGTTTTTTCTAGCGTCACAGAAAAATCCTGCCAGTGGAAAATCAGATTATGTTCATTTTCTTGAACACTGAGATTGCCTAAATCATCAGGTAAACTTAGCGTGTTTTGTTCTAATTTTAGGCAGTATTTGGTTAGATCAGAAAACGGCTTAGTTAAATATAAACGATCTTGATAACGTCGAATGATTTTATTTACAAGCTGAAATTGAGGATTTGCCTCTTCTTTTGCAAAAACAACATCATTAATAAGTTGTGTAAGTTGGCGTTTACTTGGCATTTCAAGTTGGTTTTCCGCAAGCCACATACGCAAAAGTGCGGTTTGTTTTGCGAGAGAATATTTGCGGAACTGGCACAGTTTAAATTGGTTTTTAATTTGACAATGTTCTGCAAAGGCTTCACTCAATAAATCATTAATTAGCTGTTGTTGCTCAAAACAATGTTGTGCGGAACGTTGCACGGCTAAATCAAAATAAGCCCAGCGTGCACGTAATTCTGGCAAGATTTCATTGCGTAAGAAATTGCGATCAAATCGATTATCTTTATTACTTTCATCTGTAATCCAGTTGAGTTTTTCTTTTTGCGCATAATCTTCTAACTGTGGGCGAGTAAAGCCTAACAAAGGGCGTAAAATTTGCATTCCGAATAATACACTTTGTTGTTGCATTGCGCCTAAGCCTTGTAGCCCACTGCCACGTTTTAGGGCTAAGAAAAAGGTTTCTGTTTGATCGTTTAGATGATGTGCCGTAACCAGCATTTCTTGTGTTTGAAGATGTTTTTTTATGGCTTGATAGCGTGCTTCACGTGCGCCAGCCTCAATGCCATTGGTTTTATCTACTTGTACTCGCTCGATAATCAATGGAATTTGAAATTGATCGCATAAGTCTTGGCAATGTTTAGCCCAACTGTCGGCATTGGGGCTTAATCCGTGATGGATATGGATTGCTCGTAAAGATAAAATCTGTAAGTGCGGTTGTTTTTGACAAAGTTTTGCAAATAAAGAAAGAAGTACAGTGGAGTCCAAACCACCACTCAAGGCGATAAGAAATGCTTGAGCGGTGGCTTTTTGGAGTTGTTTTTCAATGTCTGAAAGTAAATCCATTAGGCAACTTTTTCAGCTTTATAATTGCTGCTTGGATTGAGAATTTCAAAACGTGCGGCAATGGTTTGTAATTCGTAAGAACCTAGTTCAAAGGTGGTTTTCATTGTGTTTTCTCCTTTGTTGTATATTTAGATCAAAAAAGAGCGGCAAAAATCACCGCTCTTTTAGAATGTTAGTTAGCAATAACCGTAAGACATTAAACGTTCATAACGTCTATTTAATAATTCTTCTTTGCTTAGTCCGTCAAGTTCTGATAAATCTTCTTTTAAACGAAGTTTTAAGTTTTCAGCTATTTCTAGATAATTACGATGCGCACCACCTAAAGGTTCTTGCACAATGCTATCGATAAGATTTAATTCTTTCAAACGGCTTGCAGTTAATCCCATTACTTCCGCTGCAGTCGATGCTTTTTCCGCACTTTTCCAAAGAATAGAAGCGCAACCTTCAGGCGAGATAACAGAATAAGTGGAATACTGCAACATATTCACTTTATCGCCCACGCCAATAGCTAATGCACCGCCCGAACCGCCTTCGCCGATAACGGTACAAATAACAGGAACGGTAAGTTGTGCCATTTCGCGTAAGTTGCGAGCAATAGCTTCCGCTTGACCACGTTCTTCTGCGCCAATACCTGGATAAGCCCCTGGAGTATCAATAAATGTAATAATTGGCAATTTAAAACGTTCAGCCATTTCCATTAAACGTAACGCTTTACGATAGCCTTCGGGGGCTGGCATACCAAAATTGCGTTGTACTTTTTCTTTTACAGAACGACCTTTTTGATGACCGATAACCATCACTGGGCGACCATCTAAACGTGCCAAGCCACCAACAATCGCTTTATCATCAGCAAAAGCGCGGTCGCCAGCAAGTTCTTCAAATTCCGTAAAAATATGTTCAATATAATCTAATGTATAAGGGCGGTTTGGATGACGTGCCATACGTGAAACTTGCCAAGCATCAAGGTTAGCAAAGGTTTTTTTAGTGAGTTCGTTACTTTTCTTTTGTAAGCGTTTGATTTCATCAGTTAAATCAACTTTATCATCCGATGCTGCATGTAATGCTTCAATTTTTGCTTCTAATTCTGCAATCGGCAATTCAAAATCTAAATATTCTTGGTTCATTTTGTTATCCTAAAAAGACCGTAAAAATCGACCGCACTTTATCAAGAATTAAACTGTGGCGCAAATGGTTTTCACTGGTTGGGCAAGCTCATAATCGCTCTTTTTTGAAGAGTGATAAGACAAATAAAAACGCTGAACAAATCACAACGGAAGGCCCAGCAGCGGTATCATAAAAGGCTGATAAGATTAGCCCAGCTATAATTGACAACATACTGACTACAATCGCCCAGCCCACCATAGATTCAGGTGTTCTCGCAAAGCGACGAGCGGTTGCCGCAGGGATTATTAATAAGGATGTGATTATTAATGCACCGACAAATTTCATACTCAAGGCAATAGTCAATGCGGTTAATATCATTAAAATAAAACGCATTTTTTTGATATTAATGCCTTCAACTTGCGCGAGTTCTGGCGATACGGTGGTGGAAAGTAAGGATTGCCAAAAGTAAATTAATGTTGAAAGCACAATTATCACGCCAATGCCAATATAAATTAAATCGGTATAATTAATTGCGAGCAAATCCCCAAATAAATAATTCATTAAATCTACCCGTACATTCCGTAATAATCCTACTGTCACAACGCCGAGAGATAAACAGCTATGGGCGATAATGCCGAGCAAGGTATCAATAGAAAATTGCGTATTGCTTTCTAACCACACCATTGCGATAGCAAGAATTAAGGTCAGCACCACAATCGCAATGTAAGGATTGACTTGTAAGAAAATCCCTAACGCCACACCGAGCAAGGCAGAGTGAGAAAGTGTGTCGCCAAAATAAGCCATTTTCCGCCACACTACAAATACGCCAAGTGGCGCAGTAATAAGTGAAAGCAAAATGCCTGTTAAAAAGGCTGGAAATAAAATTTCAAACATTATTTATCCTTATTTTGACAATGCACTGCTGATGAATTACAACCGCACACATCTCCGTGTAAAGTGTGATGATGATTGTGATGATGGGTATAAAAGCCGATATTTTGTGCGATCTGATTTCCCCATAAACGCATAAATGTTGGATCATTTGAGAGAACATCAGGCGTACCTGCACAACAAATATGTTGGTTAATACACAATACTTCTTTACTGTCTGCCATCACAATGTGTAAATCGTGTGATACCATCAATACAGCACAATTTAATTTTTGTTGGGTTTGATGAATGAGCTGATAAAGTTCTGCCTGCCCAGTAATATCTACGCCTTGAGTGGGTTCGTCTAGCACAAGTAAATTTGGTTTATTTAAAATTGCACGCGCCAATAATACCCGTTGCATTTCGCCACCAGATAGTTTTTGCATATTATTTTTGCGTAAATGTGAAATAGAAAGTTGCTCAAGTGCGGTGGATATTTCTTGTGTTTTAATGCCTTTTTTTAGCGAAAGAAATCGCTCAACCGTGATGGGTAAACTATGATCTAAATGGATTTTTTGTGGAACATAACCAATACGAACATTTTTACTATAAATGACTTCGCCAGAAGTGGGCGTTTGTAGTTTTAATAAGGTTTTTAATAACGTTGATTTTCCGCCACCATTTGGCCCCACAATGGTAATAATAGAATTGGGATAGATATTTAAATTAATATCTTGCAGAGCGGTTTTTTGTGCGAAAACCACATTGATATTTTTTAATTGAATGAGCGGTTGTTGGTTTTGCTCGTTGCGAATGGCTGTGATATTCATAAAATCGCCGTGTTTTCAACAATGGTTGGGGAAAATAACGCATTTTTATAGAATTCTCAAGATTTTCTCTCTTGTGTCGAATATTTAAGCATTTGAATAATGCTTTTTCCATAGGAATGAATTTTCTTTATAATCTGTAGTCTGAATGCTGAAAACTTTTTTATTTTAGGGATGCCAGTGCAACACGTAAAATTAGCTCGAGATAGACGAAAAAAACGCACATATATAAAAGTAGGCGTGTTTTTTGTTGCTATTCTGCTTATTTTGACAGGCATTTTACTTACAATAAAAGACAAATCTGAAGAAAATCCCATATTTTCCACCTCTGACAGTGGGGAATATCACGAGTTAAATACATCGCCAAATAAAAATTCCACCGCACTTCAACCTGATGAAGATGCCACCTCTTATGATGATGAACTGCAAGCAAAAGATGATGAAGTTGATGAAGTAAAACTATCTTCAGATGATCTCGGTACTTTACCTCAACACGCACAAGACGCACTCAATGGTTTATTAGACGCGGCCGATCAAGCCATAAGAATTACTGATCAATTTAGCTATACGGTAACCGAAGGGGATACGTTAAAAGATGTTTTAGTTTTATCTGGTTTAGATGATTCATCAGTACAACCGTTGATTAAGCTTGATCCCGAATTAGCCCACTTAAAAGCAGGTCAGCAATTTTACTGGATTTTAAATAAAAATGATAACTTGGAATATTTAAATTGGCTGGTTTCTGAAAAAGAAGAACGTATTTATGAACGTCTCGAAGATGGGAAATTTAAACGCCAAGTTATTGAAAAGAAAAGTATTTGGCGAAAAGAAGTATTAAAAGGCGAGATTCAAAATTCTTTAAATAGTAGTTTAAGAGAACAAGGTCTTGATACGCGACAAATTAGCCAACTTAGTAACGCCTTACAATGGCAAGTGAGTTTACGAAAACTAAAAAAAGGCACTCAATTTGCCATTTTAGTTTCTCGTGAATATTTAGGCGATAAACTTACAGGTCAAGGTAATGTTGAAGCGTTACGTATTTCATCTGGTGGTAAAAATTATTATGCAGTGCAAGCGGCAAATGGTCGTTATTATAATCAGCAAGGGGAAACTTTAGGCAAAGGTTTTGCTCGTTATCCATTGCAGCGACAAGCGCGAGTTTCCTCCCCTTTTAATCCAAATCGTCGCCATCCAGTAACAGGACGTGTTCGTCCCCATAAAGGCGTGGATTTCTCTGTTTCTCAAGGCACACCAGTTATTGCACCAGCAGATGGTACAGTTGAAAAGGTCGCTTATCAGGCTGGCGGTGCTGGGCGTTATGTTATGTTGCGTCACGGGCGTGAATATCAAACTGTTTATATGCACTTGAGCAAATCCTTAGTAAAAGCAGGGCAAACCGTTAAAAAAGGCGAACGTATTGCGCTTTCTGGTAACACGGGCATTTCTACGGGGCCG
Organism: Haemophilus sp. HMSC071C11; assembly: GCF_001837655.1. Classification (NCBI taxonomy): domain Bacteria; kingdom Pseudomonadati; phylum Pseudomonadota; class Gammaproteobacteria; order Pasteurellales; family Pasteurellaceae; genus Haemophilus; species Haemophilus sp. HMSC071C11. The sequence goes on from NZ_KV833450.1 coordinate 25,909, forward strand.
CATTTACATTATGAATTTCGTATTAACGGTCGAGCAGTGAATCCTCTTACTGTTAAATTACCCGGTACTAGCAGTGGTATGACTTCAGCTGAACGGAAACAATTCCTTGTTCGTGTTCGTGAAGCTGAAAAAATGTTAAAACCTTAGCGATATAAAGTGCGGTCAAAAATGGTCGCATTTTTACCTTATGTAAAATAATATTTACACTTTGTTGTAAAGAAATTATCATAGCCATATCTTAATTATCTCCATTCCCTGAATATGACGATTTCTAAATTTAATCCACAAAAACCTTTCGAGTGTTTTATTGTACAAAGTGAAGCGATGAAAAGTGCGGTAGAAAACGCGAAACGTTTTGCTATGTTTGATGTGCCTTTGTTAATTCAAGGCGAAACGGGGACAGGAAAGGATTTGTTAGCGAAAGCCTGCCATTATCAGAGTTTACGTCGTGATAAAAAATTTATCGCAGTAAATTGTGCTGGGTTGCCTGATGAAGATGCCGAAAGTGAAATGTTTGGTCGAAAAGTTGGCGACAGCGAAACCATTGGTTTTTTTGAATACGCAAATGAGGGTACAGTTTTACTCGATGGTATTGCTGAACTTTCATTGGGTTTGCAGGCTAAATTATTGCGTTTTTTAACGGATGGATCTTTCCGTCGAGTAGGCGAAGAAAAGGAACATTATGCAAATGTACGTGTGATTTGCACATCACAGGTTCCACTCCATTTGCTTGTTGAGCAAGGTAAAGTACGTGCTGATTTATTTCATCGCTTAAATGTTCTTACTCTTAATGTGCCGCCATTACGCGAACGCATGACTGATATTGAGCCACTGGCACAAGGTTTTTTACAGGAAATCAGCGAAGAATTAAAAATTGCAAAACCAACTTTCGATAAAGATTTTCTTCTTTATTTGCAGAAATATGACTGGAAAGGGAATGTTCGTGAGCTTTATAACACCCTTTATCGTGCCTGCTCTCTGGTACAAGATAATCATTTGACTATCGAAAGTTTAAATCTTGCTCCGCCACAAAGTGCAGTAATTTCTTTGGATGAATTTGGAAATAAAACCTTAGATGAAATCATCGGTTCTTATGAGGCACAAGTTCTAAAATTATTTTATGCAGAATATCCAAGCACGAGAAAATTGGCTCAACGTTTAGGCGTTTCCCATACTGCGATTGCGAATAAATTGAAACAATATGGAATTGGAAAATAATTTTCCGATTTGAAATGGAAAAAGTGCGGTTGAAATTTCCTAAGAATTTTCAACCGCACTTAATAAATATTGATTGTCCATTAATGGTGTTGTGATTACTCTGCTTGAGTTTCCACGTTTTCAACTGCTTCTGTTGGAGTGGTATGATGGTTATTATTGTGATGCGAAACTGAACGAGCAGGCACAACCGTTGAAATTGCGTGTTTATATACCATTTGGTTCACTGTGTTTTTTAATAAAATCACGAATTGATCGAATGATTCAATCTGACCTTGAAGTTTAATTCCGTTTACAAGGTAAATTGATACAGGAATGCGTTCACGACGAAGCGCATTTAAATAAGGATCTTGTAAAGATTGTCCTTTTGCCATTTTGCTATCCTTTGTTGTCGTTATTATGAAATTTGTTGATAGAAACGAGTTGTCTCCGTGTGCAAGTGTAGCAATAAACAGAAATATTGTCTATTTGCTTTCCCGCAACTTTTGCAAAATTGCTTTCATTTGATGATCTAGTGACGCATTGAAACGTAGTGTTTCGCCATTTTTAGGGTGTTCAAACCGAATTGAAAAAGCGTGCAAAAACAAACGATTTAATCCTAATTCATTCATTTGTTTATCAAAATCTTTATCGCCGTATTTATCATCTAATGCAATAGGATGCCCAGCATATTGTGTATGCACACGGATTTGATGGGTTCGCCCTGTGACTGGTGAAGCCTTCACAAGCGTAGCATTTATATAGCGTTCTTCAATGCTAAAGCGAGTTTCAGATGGTTTTCCTTGCTCGCTGACACGCACAATACGCTCTCCGCTAGATAATTCATTTTTCAAAAGAGGGGCTTGAATAACTTTTATATGGGATTGCCATTGCCCACGTACTAACGCTAAATAATCTTTTTGAACGGTTTTGACGCGAAGTTGTTCGTGCAAATTGCGTAATGCTGAACGTTTTTTGGCAATTAATAAAATGCCTGATGTATCGCGATCTAAACGATGAACCAGTTCTAAAAAGCGTGCTTCTGGGCGTAATGCTCGTAAGGCTTCAATCACACCAAAATTTAAACCACTTCCGCCGTGCACCGCGATTCCTGAGGGTTTATTTAAAATAATCAAGCAATCATCTTCAAACAAAATTTGGTTTTCAAGTGCGGCAACTTTATTGAGATTTTTTGAAATCGGCGCATCATTTTTTTCTGCGACACGCACAGGTGGAATGCGTACAACATCGCCTGTTTGCAGTTTATATTCTGGTTTAATTCTGCCTTTGTTTACTCGCACTTCGCCTTTACGCACAATGCGATAAATTAAACTTTTGGGTACACCTTTGAGTTTTGCTAATAAATAATTATCAATTCGTTGCCCACTTTCATCTTCACTAATTGTCAGCATTTTTACGGATGAATTAATGATTTTTTCATTTTGTTTTGTCATTTTTTTTCCTTTTGAAAATCGCTGCAAATCATATCATAAAGGCACTATAAACGTAATATGAACGTCACTCTATGAACGCAAATTCGCCTTGCTAATTAATCGTTTTCTATGGATAATAGACCCTCTTTTTGCACCTAAGAATTTGCGTAAAAAAGGATAAGTTTTGTTGGTGAAAACTCAATGCGGCAATTGGCATAAGACATTGATAATCAACATTTTTCTTAAAATAAATCAGCCGTTTGCAACGCATGCGGAATATCGCGTTGTTTTATCAAGCAAATATTTATGCTTAATAACGTTATCAATGCACCCAGCAACATACAGTCGTGAGATTGACTGGCGCGAGAAACACGAGGTCGATAACGAAACAAAGTGCGGTTTATTTTGAGGTTTTTTTAAATATTTAATAAGAGAATTGACAATGAAAAGAATGTTAATCAATGCAACTCAAAAAGAAGAGTTGCGTGTTGCGCTTGTCGATGGACAACGCCTTTTTGACTTGGACATTGAAAGCCCAGGACACGAACAAAAAAAAGCGAATATCTACAAAGGAACAATTACTCGCGTTGAGCCAAGCTTAGAAGCGGCTTTTGTAGATTATGGTGCAGAACGTCACGGTTTTTTACCTTTAAAAGAAATTGCCCGTGAATATTTTCCTGATGATTATGTTTTTCAAGGTCGTCCGAATATTCGCGATATTTTGACCGAAGGACAGGAAGTTATCGTTCAAGTTAATAAAGAAGAAAGAGGAAACAAAGGTGCAGCCTTAACTACTTTTGTTTCTCTTGCTGGCAGTTATTTGGTGCTTATGCCGAATAATCCACGGGCAGGAGGAATTTCTCGCCGTATTGAGGGCGATGAACGTACTGAACTAAAAGAAGCATTAAGTTCATTAGATGTGCCTGAAGGTGTAGGCTTAATCGTCCGTACTGCTGGTGTGGGAAAATCGCCAGAAGAATTACAATGGGATTTAAAAGTATTATTACATCATTGGGAAGCGATCAAACAAGCTTCACAAAGTCGTCCAGCTCCATTTTTAATTCATCAAGAAAGCGATGTGATTGTACGCGCTATTCGCGATTATTTGCGTCGTGATATTGGTGAGATCCTGATTGATAGCCCAAAAATTTTTGAGAAAGCGAAAGAGCATATCAAACTTGTGCGTCCTGATTTCATCAATCGCGTGAAACTTTATCAAGGCGAAGTGCCACTTTTCAGTCACTATCAAATTGAATCTCAAATTGAATCCGCATTCCAACGTGAAGTGCGTTTACCTTCTGGCGGTTCAATCGTTATTGATGTAACTGAAGCATTAACCGCCATTGATATTAACTCCGCACGTTCTACTCGTGGTGGCGATATTGAAGAAACCGCATTAAATACCAACCTTGAAGCGGCAGATGAAATCGCGCGTCAATTACGCTTACGTGACTTAGGTGGATTAGTTGTCATTGATTTCATTGATATGACACCAATTCGCCATCAACGTGAAGTAGAAAATCGTATTCGTGATGCGGTTCGTCCAGATCGTGCCCGTATTCAAATTAGCCGAATTTCTCGTTTTGGTTTGTTAGAAATGTCACGTCAGCGTTTAAGCCCATCATTGGGCGAATCTTCGCACCATATTTGCCCTCGTTGTCAAGGAACAGGCAAAGTGCGTGATAATGAATCTCTTTCTTTATCTATTTTACGTTTGCTGGAAGAAGAAGCATTAAAAGAGAACACCAAGCAAGTACATACCATTGTGCCAGTACAAATTGCCTCTTATCTTCTTAACGAAAAACGCAAAGCAATCAGTAATATTGAAAAGCGTCATAATGTCGATATTATTGTTGCCCCAAATGAAGCAATGGAAACACCGCACTTTAGTGTTTTCCGTTTACGTGATGGCGAAGAAGTAAATGAATTAAGCTATAACTTAGCGAAAATTCACTGCGCTCAAGATGAAAATACTGAAGAATCACTGCTTTCTCGTAATGTGGAAACAACAGCTGTTATTGAACAACCAGCGGTTGAAAGTGCAGTAGTTGCACTTTCTATTTCAGAAGCAGCCCCAACGCCAGTTGAGCGTAAATCAAATGAACCCTCTTTGTTAGCTAAAATTATTGCGAAAATTAAAGGTTTATTTGCGACTAAATCTGAAGAAAACAAACCGAAAAATAACCGCACTTCGCGCAATCCTAATCGTAATCAACGCCGTTCACAGGATCGTCGTTCTTCTCGTCGTCCACGTTCTGAAAATAACGAAACAGAAAGAACCGAAGAACAGGTTCGTAATGTCCGTGAGCGTAATCAACGCCGTCCGCGCCGTAACTTAGTGGAAGAAAGTATCGCTGAAAGTGCGGTAAATTCTACACCTGTTTTTGAGGCTAAAGAAGAAAGAACTGAGCCTGTAACTCAACGCCGCCAACGCCGTGATTTACGTAAACGCGTGCGCGTTGAAGATAATGAAACAGTTGTTGAAAATAACTTCAGCACGACTGAAAAAATGCCAGAAGTGGATGTAATTACGGTTCAAAATAATGATGAAAAACCCGTTCATCAGAACCAACGTTCTGAACGTCAAGAGCGTCAGCGTCGTACTCCACGTCATTTACGTGCAGCGAATAATCAGCGTCGTCGCCGTAATCAAGAGCCAAAATCGCCAATGCCATTATTTGCTGCGGTGGTTTCGCCTGAATTGGCAAGTGGCAAGGCTTGGATTGATTATTCAACGGTAAATCTGCCAAAAGAAAATCATTTCTTATCTGTGGATGAATTGCTTGAGCAAGAGAAAACTAAAAAAGGATTTATCACGCCAGCAATGGGAATTGTCGTTGAAGAAAAATCCCCTGATGTAAAACCTGCATTAGATTTTATTACTCAACCAGCTAATGAATCGGTACAGAAAAAAGTACAAGAATCTTTAGACCGTTTAAGTTCGTATAAACCTCAAGAAGTTGTTGAATCTATTGATCCAGCAATTAATGTAGATGAACCTGAAACGCTCGAGAAAGTATCAAAATTTGTCCGCACTTATGAATTTAATGGACGTTTAGGTACAATTTCTTCAGTACCCCATACAAAAGCGGAGATGACTTTAGCGAAAGCAAATGATGAAATGCCAGAGGCTTTCCCAATTAGGGCTTGGCAGGATTCTCGTTATTATTTCTATGGAAAAGGTGCGGCAGGACATCATTGTGCAATTAGCCACGTTTATTCTGAACCAACCCGCGCAAAATCAGAATAATCAAAAATAAAAATAGAATTGACGTAACCAAAATTACGTCAATTCTTTTTATTTTATAAATACAGTTTGATTGAAAGCATAAAAAACCAATCAGTCAAATTTTGCTGTTATTTTATGCTTTAATTAAAACATTTTTACTTATATTATAAAACAGAGTAAGTTGGGCATGTTGCTACCAGCGGTTACACAAAAGATGAATTTACAACAAAACTTACATTTAAGACTAACAATATGCCAATAGGCGGAGATGTGAAGGCGGATCAGGAAACATCAGGTTCTAGAAGCATAAAACGCATTGGCTTTGGTTTTATTGGTGGTATTGGCTATGACATTACACCGAATATTACCTTAGACTTAGATTATCGTTATAACGATTGGGGACGCTTAGAAAACGTGCGTTTTAAAACTCACGAAGCCTCTTTCGGTGTACGTTACCGTTTTTAATTAAACAAATTTAGTTTTCTATTTAAGCGGTCAAATTCTTCTCATTATTTGCAAAATGAGGGAAAAATTTGACCGCTTGTTTTTTCTTGAAAAGAAGCGTAAACTTCATGCAATTTTTAGTCGGGGTGCCGAAAGGCTGAGATGATACCCGTGAACCTGAAACAGTTAGCACTGACGTAGGAAACTAATATGCCACATATTCAACCTTTCTCTATCACGATTTTATCCTGTTTATTTTTCCAATTTTCTACATTTTATTACATCCGCTAATTGCTCACAGTGAATAGCGGGCATTTTTGTTTATTTTATATTCAATACAAGGAATGCTTATGCAATCAATTTATCTCTCCAAAATCCGTGAGCAGAATCCGCTCATTCATAACATCACCAACATTGTGGCAGCAAATTTTAGTGCCAATGGCTTGTTGGCATTAGGAGCTTCGCCTTTGATGTCGGCGAATATCGAAGAAATGCAGGAAGTACCGAAAATCAGTCAAGTATTGGTCATTAATATTGGTACGCTGATTGGTAAAGATCGGGAGGCAATGTTGCAGGCAGGAAAAACGGCAAATGAGGTTGGAATTCCTGTAGTGTTAGATCCTGTTGGTGTGGGGGCAACGAGCTATCGCCGTGAGACCATTCGCCAATTGCTGGCAGAAGTAAAATTCGCACTTATTCGTGGTAATGCAGGTGAACTGGCTGCCATTGCAGGCGAGACGTGGCAGGCAAAAGGTGTAGATGCAGGGCAAGGCGAAGTGGATTTAAAAGCCGTTGCCGAGAAAGTGGCTCAACGCTATGGCTGTACGGTGTTGATTAGCGGGGCGGTGGATATTGTCAGCGATGGCACACAAACTGCGACCGTTCACAACGGCACGTCATTGTTCCCGAAAGTTACGGCTTCGGGCTGTTTATTGAGTGCCGTGTGTGCGGCTTTTTTAGCGGTAAGTGAAGGAAATTATTTTTCTGCGACATTAGAAGCCTGTGTAGCATACACCATTGCAGGCGAGTGTGCGGCGCAAGGCTTAACCACACAAGTGGGACAGTTCCAAATCCGTTTGTTGGACGAGCTTGCTGCCCTTTCCCCTGAAACCATTGGACAAAGAGGGCGCATCAATGAGTAATGTGAAACAAGTTTTAACCATCGCAGGGTCAGACAGTGGCGGTGGTGCAGGCATTCAAGCGGATCTTAAAACCTTCCAAATGCGCGGCGTGTTTGGTACATCCGTAATTACAGCTGTTACTGCACAAAACACACTTGGCGTATTTGATATTCACCCTATTCCACTGAAAACAATTCAAGCGCAACTGGAAGCGGTCAAAAATGATTTCCAGATTGCAAGTTGCAAAATTGGTATGTTGGGCAATGCAGAAATTATTGAATGCGTTGCAGATTTTCTTGCTGATAAACCTTTCGGCACGCTAGTGCTAGATCCTGTAATGATCGCCAAAGGCGGTGCACCCTTATTGCAACAGCAAGCGGTGAGTGCGTTAAGCCAAAAATTGCTGCCGTTGGCGGACGTGATTACACCAAACATTCCCGAAGCGGAAGCATTAACGGGGATTGCGATTGTGGACGACATCAGTATTCAACAAGCCGCAAAAGCATTGCAAAAACAGGGAGCGAAGAATGTGATTATTAAGGGCGGACATTCGCTCAATTCGCAAAGTGAGCTGTGCCAAGATTGGGTTTTACTTGCAGATGGTCGTCATTTTACTTTGCAAAGCCCCCGTTTCAACACGCCGCATACACATGGTACGGGCTGTACCTTTTCTGCCTGTTTAACCGCAGAGTTGGCGAAAGGCGAACCGTTGCAAAGTGCGGTAAAAACAGCGAAAGATTTTATTACCGCTGCGATTTCTCACCCGTTGAATATTGGGCAAGGACACGGGCCGACAAATCATTGGGCTTACAGTCGCCTTTAAGGATTGAAAGATGAAAAATATTCAAAAAATCTTACCGCTTTACTTTGTGGCAGGCACGCAAGATTGCCGTCATTTGGGCGAGAACTTATCAGAAAATTTATTATTCGTGCTTAAACAAGCGTTAGAAGGCGGAATTACCTGCTTTCAATTTCGGGATAAAGGCAAATTTTCGTTAGAACATACGCCCTCAGCACAGAAGGCACTGGCGATGAGTTGTCGTGATTTGTGCCGTGAATATGGCGTACCGTTTATTGTAGACGACAACGTTGATTTGGCGTTGGCAATCGAGGCGGATGGCATTCACGTTGGGCAAAGCGATATGCCTGTGCAAGAGATTCGCGCTAAAACAGATAAACCGCTAATTATTGGTTGGTCGGTGAATCGTTTAGACGAGGCAAAAATTGGGGAAAATTTAGCGGAAATTGATTATTTTGGAATTGGCCCGATTTTCCCAACGCAATCAAAAGAAAATCCCAAACCAACACTAGGAATGGCATTTATTCAAACTTTGCGAAATGTGGGCATAACTAAACCGCTTGTGGCAATTGGTGGGGTGAAATTAGCTCACGTTAAAACCTTACGAGAATTTGGGGCGGATGGTGTGGCAGTGATTACTGCAATTACGCACGCCGATAATGTGCAAGCCGCAACAAAAGCATTACGGGAGGCAAGTGATGAATACGCAAAATAGTTTAAAGCAAGTAGCAACAGCGACGATGGTCGGCACTGCAATTGAGTATTTCGATAACTACATTTACGCAATGGCAGCGGTATTGGTATTTAACCATCAATTCTTCCATGCCGCAGATCCACTTTCAGGGCAGATTGCGGCACTTTCCACTTTAGCACTTACTTTTATTGCTCGCCCTTTGGGAGCAATATTGTTCGGGCATTTCGGTGACCGTTTCGGGCGGAAAAATACTTTTGTGATGAGCTTGCTGTTGATGGGTATTTCCACTGTGGTTATCGGTTTGTTGCCAACCTATGACAGCATCGGTATTTGGGCGACAATTTTGCTCTGTTTATGCCGTATTGGGCAAGGTATCGGTTTAGGCGGAGAGTGGGGCGGTGCTGCGTTAGTTGCGGTTGAAAATGCTCCAGAAGGTAAACGAGGTTGGTATGGTACTTTCCCACAACTGGGAGCCCCGCTTGGCTTGTTGTTGGCAAATGGCGTATTCTTAGGCATTACTGCGATTTTCGGGCAAGAAGCTATGACTGAATGGGCGTGGCGGATACCATTTTTATCTTCCGTTATCTTAGTGGCAATTGGCTTATATGTTCGCCTAAAACTGACTGAAGCCCCGATTTTCCTTGCGGCACTCAATAAACCGCAGCCAAAACGCTTACCAATGTTGGAAGTTGTCACTACTTATTTCAAGCCGTTTTTCTTAGGAATGTTGGTTTGCATTGCTGGCTATGTGCTGTTCTACATTATGATTGCCTTTAGCCAAATTTACGCCAAATCTGCCCCAACGGTTTCAGAGGCAGGATACGCAATGGGATTAGGATTTTCTCCGCAAATTTTTACCGCTTTATTGATGGCAAGTGCGGTTTCTTTGGCTATTACCATTGCCGCTTCGGGCAAATATATCGACAAAATTGGTCGCCGTATTTGGCTCATTTGGACAACCGTTGGCGTTGCGATTTTTGGTTTATCCTTGCCGTTATTTCTCGAAAACGGTACAACTACCAGTCTGTTTTGGTTTTTATTCATCGGTATGGGGTTAATTGGAATGGGCTATGGACCATTAGCAAGTTTTTTACCTGAACTCTTCCCTACTCACGCCCGCTATTCAGGTGCTTCTTTAACCTATAATATTGCAGGTTTATTCGGGGCAAGTGTTGCGGCAATCATTGCCTTACCGCTGAATGCTCACTACGGCTTAAAAGGTGTGGGGATTTATTTAACCCTAAACGCTGTATTGAGCTTGATTGGATTATGGTTTATTTCAGAAACGAAAGATAAATTACTATCCTAAGATTTGAGGAATTAAATACAACCTATTAAGCGGTTAAATTTTACATAAAATTCTACTAAGAATTTAACCGCACTTTCCTTTACAAGCCAAATATTTTCTCTACAATACCCCACCTAACGATTTACCTTGAGTAAATCCCTGACCTGAAATCAGACAAAAGAGAATATTATGACAACCCAATTCAAACCAGAATTACTTTCCCCTGCAGGCTCTCTTAAAAATATGCGCTATGCGTTTGCTTATGGTGCAGATGCGGTTTATGCAGGCCAACCTCGTTATAGCTTACGTGTACGCAATAATGAATTTAATCACGCCAATTTGAAAATCGGGATCGATGAAGCCCATTCCCTTGGCAAAAAATTCTATGTAGTGGTAAACATTGCACCCCATAATTCCAAACTCAAAACTTTTATTAAAGATTTACAACCTGTCATCGATATGAAACCAGATGCTTTAATTATGTCTGATCCAGGCTTAATTATGTTGGTGCGTGAAAATTTCCCTAATATTGATATTCATCTTTCTGTGCAAGCCAATGCGGTAAACTGGGCAACAGTGAAATTCTGGAAACAAATGGGATTAACTCGTGTGATTTTATCGCGCGAACTTTCAATAGATGAAATTGCTGAAATTCGCCAACAAGTGCCAGATATTGAACTCGAAATTTTCGTACATGGTGCGTTGTGCATGGCGTATTCTGGCCGTTGCTTACTTTCTGGCTATATCAACAAACGCGATCCAAATCAAGGCACTTGCACCAATGCTTGCCGTTGGGAATACAAAATGGAAGAAGGCACGACGGATGAAGTAGGCAACATCGTGCCGAAAATCGATCCTGCTCAACAAATCGAAGTGAAAAATGTAGCACCAACCTTAGGCGATGGCACAGTAACAGATAAAGTCTTCCTTTATACCGAATCACAAAAGCCTGACGAACAAATGACAGCGTTTGAAGATGAACACGGCACCTACTTTATGAATTCAAAAGATCTACGTGCCGTACAACATGTGGAAAAACTGACCGCACTTGGTGTGCATTCTTTAAAAATCGAAGGCCGTACTAAATCATTTTATTATTGTGCAAGAACGGCTCAAGTTTACCGCAAAGCCATTGATGATGCAGCCGCAGGCAAACCATTTGATGAAAGCTTAATGGATACGTTAGAATCCCTTGCGCATCGTGGTTATACCGAAGGTTTCTTACGTCGCCATACGCACGATGAATACCAAAACTACGAATATGGCTATTCTATTTCTGATCGTCAGCAATTTGTCGGTGAATTTACGGGCAAACGTAACGAACAAGGTATGGCTGAAGTAGCAGTAAAAAACAAATTCTTACTTGGCGACAATGTAGAAATGATGACACCACAAGGCAATATTAATTTCAAAATTGAAAAAATGCTAAATCGTAAAAATGAAACGGTTGATGCAGCACTAGGTGATGGGCATTTTGTATTCTTAAATGTACCACAAGATATTAACTTAAATTACGCTTTATTAATGCGTAATTTAGTTAATACCAATACAAGAAACCCACATTGCTAGTGTGATATAAAACAGAATTTAAATCATACCTAATTAAACATTACTGTTACTTGGCTTGCGTCGTTTGCCGATATTTTTCGTATCCTTATGACGCAATTTTACTTTTTTCTTTGCCTCTGTTTTTTTCTTTTCTTCACGTTTTTCTTTAATGCGTGCCTTTTGTTTTTTGCTGACAGATTTCACTTCGCCATCTTTTGGTGGCTTAGTGCGAGGTTCTAAACCTGCTAAAATGCGCGCCTTTAAAATTTCCTCAGTATAACGTTTGATTTTACCTAGCAACTTGTAATCATGCGCTTCGACAAAAGAGACTGCCGTGCCTTTTTTGCCAGCTCGCGCGGTACGTCCAATTCGATGCAAATAAGTATCCGCACTATAGGGCAAATCAAAATTCATCACGTGGCTTACATCATCAATATCAATACCACGCGCAGCCACATCTGTTGCAACCAATACCGTCACAATACCTGATTTCAATTTATCAATGGCATTGTTACGTTGAGTTTGTGCCATTTCGCCTTCTAAATATGCGGAACGAATGCCTCGTTTACGCAATGTTTCAGAAACTTCACGCGCATCTTCACGACGGCGAACAAATACAATTCCACGGGTTACTTTTTCAGTTTCAATAAAACGCGCGAGCAATTTGATTTTATGTTCATTGCTGTCTGCGTGATAATACCATTGGTTGATTTTTTTTCTTTCACGGCGACTTGGTTCCGCATCTACTTTCACAGGATCATTCAACAAACGCTCCGCAAAATCGACCAATAACTCTCCTTCTAAGGTTGCAGAAAACAACAAAGTTTGTTTCCGCCAACGGGTTTCAGCTGCAATTTTTTCCGCATCTTGCCCAAATCCCATTTGTAACATTCTATCGGCTTCATCAAAAATCAGCATTTCAACGGAACGGCAATCAAAATTTTCTTCCTTAATGTATTGCAATAAACGACCTGGCGTAGCCACCACCAAATCTTGATTGGTATTGAATACATCACCGTGATTTTGATACGCCACACCACCTGTAATTGTCGCAATATTTAAATGGGTGAACTGCGCTAATTCTTCCGCTTGTTCAGCCACTTGCATTGCCAGTTCTCGGGTTGGTGTTAATATCAAAATACACGGTGGCCCTGGTTTACGGCGTGGATAATCCAATAAATGTTGTAGCGCAGGTAATAAAAAAGCAGCGGTTTTCCCTGTTCCCGTTGGTGCAGAGCCTAATACATCACGCTCTTCCATTGCGGCAGGAATGGCTTCCATCTGAATAGCTGTTGGGCGGGAATAACCTTTTTTCTCAAGTGCCTTTAAAAGTTCTGGAGAAAGATCGAATTGTTCAAATTGGGATAAATTCATTATTGTGCGGTTCTTTGTTAAAATCGTCGAGGATTATACCTGAAAGTGCGGTCAATTTACGAAAAATTTATGAGCGGATTTACCTTTAAACAATTCCATATCAATCAAGATTCTTGTGCCATGAAAGTCGGCACTGATGGCATTTTGTTAGGTGCTTGGGCTGATGTAAAGCATTGTAAAAATATTTTAGATATGGGCAGTGGCACAGGATTATTGACTTTAATGTTAGCACAACGAACTGAAGAAAACTGTCAAATTCAAGCGGTTGAGTTGGATCCCATTGCAGCAAAACAAGCACAAGAAAACATCAATAATTCAGTGTGGAAAAATCGCATTCAACTTACTCAAGCGGATATACAACATTTTTTACAAACCACTGAACAAACCTTTGATTTAATTGTGGCAAATCCACCTTATTTTGAACAAGGTATCGCTTGTAAAAATGAAGAACGAGAATTGGCGCGTTATACCAAGCAAAGCCACTTAAATTGGTTAGAATGGGCTGCAACACGCTTGTCGGAAAATGGGAAAATAAGTTTTGTTTTGCCTTATGATGCAGGCAAAACGCTCACAAAATCCACCGCACTTTTTTGCATAAAACAGACGAATGTCATCACTAAAATAGGAAAAACGCCCCAGAGAATGTTGCTTACCTTTGCCAAACAACCCGAAGTTTTAATGCAAGATCAATTGGTAATTTATGATGCGGATAATCAATACACTGAAGCGTTTATTGAATTGACTAAAGACTTTTATTTGAAATTTTAAAGGGGAAATCGTTTCCCCTTTAATCATACACTATCTAAAATACCACTTCGCTAACAACACACCCGCATTCACTGCAATGTTTAAGCCTGATTTAATTGGACTTGCGAGCGTTAAACGCACTTGTGTATCTTCTGGCGTCGCTAAACTTTCCGTAGAACTTTCACTTAGCACAAAAACCACTTTATTTTTTAACCGCACTTTATCCAATGGGTCGCCTTGTTTATTGTGCGATACGTGAATAATTTGATAGCCTGATTTACGCAAGTGCATCAAAGCCGAATCAATATCATCCGTTTCTAACACACGAATATATTCTGCGCCACCTTCTGCTACACGCATAGAGGCTCCCGAATACAGATTTTCCACATTATCGGCGACAATATTTTTCACGCCAAAATAAGCACAAGTACGCAATACACCTCCGATATTTTGTGCATTATTCACGTTGTCCAATAGCACTAAACAATCTTCTTTATGAGGAATATCCAAATACCCTTGCAACGTGAAAGCACGCGGTTTCTTCACCAATAAGCAAATGCCACCGTGATGTTCTGTTCCGCTCACTCGGGCTAATTCTTCACTATCTACAACGTGATAAGCCTTCTTGTTTTCGGCTAAATAACTCAATACCTCGCCAATTTTGTGTGACATTTGCACGGTTGCCCACAATCGAACAATACTTTCAGGACGCTCTGCAAATAAAGCTAAACAGGCATTTTCACCGTAAACCTTCATTTCTTCCGCACGGTTTTTCTTAATTTTTTCAGGCGCACGAGGAGAAAGCGCACCAGTTTTCTTTTCTTTCGTTTTATAAACCGTACCCGTACTTTTTATTGTCACTTGAACCTTAGGTTGTTCTGTATTTTTATTTGATGGTGCGCGAGATAAAGAAAGTTGCTTAATTCTAGTTTCTTTCACTTCTTGTTTATCACGAGGAAAACGAGATTTTTCGTTTCTATTTCCATTAAATTTATCATTAAAGTGCGGTCGATTTTGGCTTGGTTTTTCTCTGTATTTTTCACCTACTGAGCGTTCTTGAAAGGTTTTGCCTGCGGATTGAAAAGACGGTTTGCGTTTGTCGTTCATAGGGTTTCCCTGAGTAAAAATGGCTGTTTTTTAGCCAAAAAATGCTAAAATTTGTGAGCATTATAACGAAAAAAAGCCTTTTTTCTATTAATAAGCACGTGAAATATTGTAAACTAACACACTAGTCTTTAATCACGAGATGGATTATGTTAATCAATAAAACCAAACGAGCTGAACAAAATTTAAATAATTTGCCATTCCTTGCTTTGCAAGCTGAGCAAATTGAATTTTTGGGTAGCTCGGCTGAATTTAAAACTCAAATTATTGAATTAATCAGAAACGCAAAAAAACGTATTTATGTCACCGCACTTTATTGGCAAAAAGACGAAGCGGGACAGGAAATTCTCGATGAAATTTATCGCGTGAAGCAAGAAAATCCACACTTGGATGTAAAAATTCTCATAGATTGGCATCGTGCACAACGCAATTTATTAGGGGCGGAAAAATCTGCCACTAATGCAGACTGGTATTGCGAGCAACGCCAAACTTATCAGTTACCTGATGATCCGAATATGTTCTTTGGCGTGCCAATTAATACGCGAGAAGTTTTTGGTGTATTGCATGTCAAAGGCTTTGTATTTGATGATACGGTGCTTTATAGCGGTGCAAGTATTAATAATGTCTATCTTCATCAATTTGAAAAATATCGTTACGACCGCTATCAAAAAATCACTCATGCCGAATTAGCTGATTCAATGGTAAATTTCATCAATGATTACTTGTTAGATTTCAGTGCAGTTTATCCACTTGATGTGACCAACCGCCCTCGTACTAAAGAGATCCGCGGTAATATTCGAGCTTATCGTAAAGACCTTGCTCAAAATGGAGAATATTCATTAAAAAGTGCGGTGAAATTACCGAATGTTTTAAGCGTATCGCCACTGTTTGGCTTAGGCGCATCGGGCAACGAATTAAATCAAGTAATTGAAGATTTATTCTTACAAGTACAAGAAAAATTGGTGATTTGTACGCCATATTTTAATTTCCCACGCACATTGCAACATAAAATAGCAACATTATTGGAAAGCGGTAAACAAGTAGAAATTATTGTTGGCGATAAAGTCGCAAACGATTTTTACATTCCACCAGAACAACCATTCAAAATGGCGGGGGCATTACCTTATCTTTATGAAAGTAATCTTCGCCGTTTCTGTGAAAAATTTGAGACTCAAATTGAAAATGGTCAGCTTGTGGTGCGTTTATGGCGTGATGGCGATAATACCTACCACTTAAAAGGTGTGTGGGTAGATGACCGTTATATTTTATTGACGGGCAATAATCTTAACCCTCGAGCATGGCGTTTGGATGCAGAAAATGGCTTATTAATTTACGATCCACAACAACAGCTTTTAGCCCAAGTGGAAAAAGAGCAAAACCAAATTCGCCAACATACAAAAGTATTAAAACATTACTCTGAATTAGAAGAATTGAATCAATACCCAGAACCAGTGCAAAAACTTTTGAAAAAATTTGCACGAATTAAAGCAGATAAATTGGTGAAAATGATTTTGTAATTATAAGAAAAGTTTTATGTTTTTTTCTTAAATTCGCTTCCAGTATTAATCTGATAAATTTTGTGGCAATCGTTCTAAAATGGCTTTCCAATAGGTTGAAGAACGTAAATTATGTTTACGGATGCAATCCACTACTGCATCTGCATTTCCCTCAAGACAAATTTGTTGCATTTCTAAATAAAATTGCTTTGTTAATTCACGGTGTTTTTTTTCTTTAAAAAATAACAACCCTATTCGCTGATAAACGCCTTTTAAACTATTGAAAATTAAACGATAAAAGGGTTTGTTGGCAACAACAGTAAATTGACGAAATAATTGGTAATCAAATTCTGTGTAATCTTGTGCTGTGTTTTGTAATTGCTCTAATTCAGCAAAAAGTGCGGTTGATTTTTGAGGGGAATTTTTTACTGCTTCATAAATGTAAGATTCCGACATTTTACTACGTAAAGAGAGCATATTATCAATAATTAAGGGCGCGGACTGCATATCCAAAGCAATTAGGGTTTCAATAATATTCGGCCCTGCAGCATCCCAAATATTATTTACTTTGGTGGGTTTGCCGTGCTGAATTGTTAGCCAACCATCACGAGCCAAACGTTGTAAAACTTCACGTAGGGTGGTGCGAGTTACACCAATCTTATCGGCTAAATCACGTTCTGATGGCAAATTACTGCCCGAAGGAAAAACATCTTGCCAAATACTCTTTACAATATATTCCTCTGCTAAAGCTGCTGGACTTTGGGCTTTTAAAATGTCGTTATTGTTTTGCATTACAATTAAAAATCAGATAAAAATCAAAAAAAATGCAATTTTATAAAAAAATTACTTGGTTTTTATTATCCTTTAAAGGGGGATATATTACAATGTTCGCGTGATAAAAATAATGGAGTTCACTATGACAAACATTCAGGCTTTTATGAAAAACTTTCTTGGGGCAAGTCCAGAATGGTACAAACTTGCCATTGTGGTTTTTCTTATTATAAATCCAATTGTTTTCTTTTTTATTAGTCCTTTTATTGCGGGTTGGTTACTGGTTGCAGAATTTATTTTCACATTGGCAATGGCATTAAAATGCTACCCTCTTCAACCAGGTGGTCTATTAGCAATTGAAGCTATTATTATTGGAATGACAAATGCCAAACACGTCAAAGCAGAAATTATGGCAAACTTTGAAGTGATCTTGCTACTGATATTTATGGTGGCAGGTATTTTCTTTATGAAACAATTACTGCTTTATGTATTTACTAAATTACTTGTCAAAATTCGTTCTAAAATTGCACTTTCTATTGCCTTTTGTTTTAGTGCTGCTTTTTTATCGGCTTTTCTCGATGCTTTAACGGTTGTTGCTGTTATCATTAGTGTCGCAATGGGATTTTATGGTGTGTATCACAAAGTTGCATCAGGCAATAATTTAATTGATGCGGTTGATATTTCAGACGATAGAAAAATTATTGAACAACAGCACGAAATCTTAGAAAAATTCCGTGCATTCTTACGTAGTTTAATGATGCATGCGGGTGTAGGAACTGCACTCGGTGGTGTAATGACCGTTGTTGGAGAACCACAAAACTTAATTATTGCAGAACAAGCAAAATGGAACTTTATGGAATTTTTCCTCCGTATGGCACCCGTGACTATTCCTGTGTTTATCTGCGGATTACTCACTTGTTTCTTGGTCGAAAAATTCAAATTATTTGGTTATGGCGAGAAATTACCAGACGAAGTGTGGAAAGTCTTATCAGACTTAGATCGCACTAATTCAGAAAAAATGTCTAAACAAGATAAAATTAAATTAGGTATGCAAGCGTTAATCGCAATTTGGTTAATTCTTGGATTAGCATTCCATCTTGCCGCAGTCGGTTTAATTGGTTTAAGTATCATCATTTTTGCTACGTCTTTCACTGGTGTGACGGATGAACATACTATCGGTAAAGCCTTTCAGGAATCTTTACCCTTTACTGCATTGCTCGTTGTATTCTTTTCTGTTGTTGCAGTAATTATTGATCAAAAACTTTTTTCACCAATTATTCACTTCGTTCTTTCTGCGGAAGAAAATACACAACTTGCTTTATTCTATTTGTTTAATGGCTTGCTTTCTTCTATTTCTGATAATGTATTTGTTGCAACGGTTTATATTAATGAAGCTAAAGCTGCACTGACAAATGGAGTAATTGCACCGCATCAATTTGAATTGCTTTCTGTTGCCATTAATACAGGTACAAACTTACCATCAGTTGCAACACCAAATGGGCAAGCTGCTTTCTTATTCTTATTGACTTCATCAATTTCGCCATTAATTCGCCTTTCTTATGGCAGAATGGTTTATATGGCTTTACCTTACACGATTGTACTTTCAATCATTGGTTTACTGGCTATTGAATTTATTTTACCAGCTGCCACAATTTGGTTAGCAAGTTTAGGTTTAATTTTGCCAATTTAAGGAGAAAAAATGCTCGCGCTATTAAAACAATTTTCCGAAAAACGTTTTGTGTGGTTTTTATTGGCTTTTTCAAGTTTAGCCTTAGAATCCACCGCACTTTACTTCCAATATGGAATGGGCTTACAACCTTGTGTGCTCTGTGTTTATGAACGTTTAGCAATGATTGGCTTATTTGTAGCGGGCATTATTGCATTACTTCAACCTCTTGCTTTCATACTTCGATTAATCGCCTTGGCTTTAGGTTTATTCAGCAGTATTAAGGGCTTATTGATTTCATTTCGTCATCTTGATTTGCAAATGAATCCAGCTCCTTGGAAACAATGTGAGTTTATTCCAAATTTTCCCGAGACTTTACCATTTCATCAATGGTTTCCATTTATATTTAACCCAACTGGCTCTTGTAATGAAAGCCAATGGTCATTATTTGGTTTAACGATGGTGCAATGGCTAGTGGTTATTTTTTCACTATATGTGGTTATTCTCACATTATTGTTAATCGCACAAGTGATTAAAACACGGAAACAAAGAAGATTATTTAACTAAAAAAATACGGTGAAATTTCACCGTTTTTTTTATTACATTAAAATCAACCGCACTTTATTCAACGGTAACTGATTTTGCTAAGTTACGAGGTTGATCTACATCAGTGCCTTTAATTAAAGCCACATAATAAGAAAGTAATTGCATTGGAATGGTATAAAAAATCGGTGCAACAATATCATTGACTTTTGGCATCGTGATGATTTTCATTCCTTCACTTGGCGTAAATCCTGCTTCTTTATCGGCAAATACGTATAATTGACCACCACGAGCTCGCACTTCCTCAATGTTCGATTTTACTTTTTCTAATAATTCATTATTTGGTGCAACGACAATCACTGGCATATCAGCATCAATTAACGCTAATGGCCCGTGTTTCAATTCTCCTGCCGCATAGGCCTCAGCGTGAATATAAGAAATCTCTTTCAATTTCAAAGAAGCCTCTACCGCAATTGGATAAAACGCACCACGGCCTAAGAAAAGCGCATGATGTTTTTCAGCAAAATCCTCTGCTAAAGCTTCAATTTCTCTATCAAAGGCTAACGCTTTTTCAATTTCAGCAGGTAAAGATTGCATTGCTTTAATAATTTCACGTTCTTTTTCTACAGAAATATGACCTTTAACTTTACCAAGTGCCGTTACCAGCATTAATAATGCAGCGAGCTGTGTCGTAAATGCTTTTGTCGATGCCACCCCAACTTCAACACCAGCACGAGTCATAAATGCAAGATCTGATTCGCGTACGAGCGAAGAGCCAGCAACATTACAAATTGTTAATGCTGCCATGTAGCCCTTTTCTTTCGCTAAACGAAGTGCAGCTAAAGTATCGGCTGTTTCGCCAGATTGAGAAAGGGTAATCAATAAGCTATTTGGACGGGTAACAAATTTGCGATAACGAAATTCTGATGCAATTTCAACATCACAGCTCACGCCAGCTAAAGATTCAAACCAATAACGCGCCACCATACCTGCATTATAAGATGTACCACAAGCAACAATTTGAATATGCTCAACTTTTTCTAAAATGCCTTTTGCACCATTACCGATTGAATCAACAATCACATTTTCGTGATTAATACGCCCTTCCATTGTATTAATAAGTGCAGTTGGCTGTTCGTAAATTTCTTTCTGCATAAAATGACGGAATTTACCTTTCTCTGCAGCGTCATTTTCAAGATTAGACTCGTGAATTTCACGTTTAGCCTTATTACCGTGAGTATCATAAATATCAACTGTACGACGTGTAATTTCTGCAATATCTCCTTCTTCTAAAAAGATAAAACGGCGAGTAACACTTAAAAGCGCAAGTTGATCTGAAGCTAAGAAATTTTCACCGATACCTAAGCCAATCACAAGTGGACTACCAGAACGAGCTGCCACTAAATGTTCAGGATGACGGCTGTCCATTACCACCATACCATATGCGCCCGTGAGTTGTTTTACCGATTTCTGCACAGCCTCTAAAAGGGAATCCGTGCTACGCATTTCCCATTCAACGAGGTGAGCGATCACTTCAGTATCTGTTTGTGATAAAAAGACATAACCACGAGATTTTAATAATTCGCGAAGTTCTTCGTGATTTTCAATAATACCGTTATGTACTACAGCAAAAGTACCTGATGAATGCGGATGCGCATTAGTTTCTGATGGTTCGCCGTGAGTTGCCCAGCGAGTATGTGCAATTCCCGTTCCACCAATTAATGGTTTTTCTGATACGGCTTCATCTAAAGCTTTAACTTTGCCTAAACAACGAATACGTTGTAATTCATTTTGTTTATTGATTACTGCAACACCAGCTGAATCATAACCACGATATTCTAAACGATGTAAACCATTAATTAAGATTTCCGCTACATCTCGTTGCGCTACTGCACCGACAATACCACACATAAGTTTTCCTTATTTATCCTATTACTAAGTTTGTTTTTACATTTGCCACGCGTTTACACAATAAAAAAAACCCTGCGCAATCGACAGGGCTTCATTTCATTGATGTTATCAATTATTTGATTGCATCTTTTAATGCTTTACCAGATACAAATGCTGGCACTTTAGATGCTGCGATTTGGATTTCAGCACCAGTTTGTGGGTTACGACCAGTACGAGCAGCACGTTCATTTACTTTAAATGTACCGAAGCCGATTAATTGTACAGGCTCACCTTCTTTTAGGCTCGCAGTAATTGCATCTAAAGTCGCTTCTAACGCTGCTTTAGCTTGTTTTTTGTTTAACTCTGCAGCGTTTGCAATTGCATCAATTAAATCTGTTTTGTTCATAAATTTGTACCTTCTGTTAAATAAAAAGTTTGATTCTTTAAAAGTATCTTTGCGAATTTGTCGCAAAAACTGTGCAAAGGATAATCTAACTTGAGATGAATTAAAAGCATGATTTATAAAAATTGTGACAAATCTCACGTTATTGATGAAATTCTATACCAATGTTAGATATACCCTCAGTCCGAATTTCATTTTTTAAAGCTAAAATTAATTCAATATCACGTTTTTCACATTCTTTAAGCAAACGATAAACTTGCCATTGCACATCAAGTTCTGTTTGAATATCTTCATTTTCTTTTAGTTTACTTTCTGACCAATCTCGTCCAGTTTCTGTTTCCAATAATGCCCTTACTGTTCCCAACGAAATTAGGCTTATTTCCACCGCTTTTTCTAAGGTTTCGCCCGCAATAATGGCGTGTAAAATTTCAGCTAAAGCCTGACAGGCATCTAACGCTGGCACAACACCAAAACTATCATAATCATTCACATCAGGAATAATGCTTTCTAATTTCTCCAACTGATTTTCAAAGTTGATTTTGACATCTTTAATTGTTAAATATTCCCACACCAAATTGAGAATATTTTGATACGTTTTGGTTTCAACGCTAAGCTCGTTCATTTGACAGAACAATTTAAAATTTGGTGCCATACGTTCACATAAAGCAGCCATAAAAGTAAGATGTTGCCAACTGTCTAAGTTTTCTAAGCGTTTATGAATCGGATTTCGCATCTTATTTCCTTAATTCGTAAGAGTTGGAATATTTATTAATCGCATTTATGTTCCGCTTTACAAAGTTCAAGCGTCACATGAATTAATTTGCGAGCGATAGTACCCGTTGGCGGTAATTCTGGCAAGGGTTGATCATAAGAAAACCATTGTGCATCATGAATTTCACTTTCCTGCAATGTTATTTCTCCGCTTTCATAATCAGCCAGAAAACCGACCATTTGAGAATTTGGAAATGCCCAAGGTTGGCTACCGAAATAACGAAGATTTTTTATTGAAATCCCTGTTTCTTCAAAAACCTCTCTCTGCACCGCTTGTTCAAATGTTTCCCCTACTTCGACAAAACCTGCAAGCGTCGTGTATATTCCTCCGTTAGGACTATAATGTCGCTTATGATTTGCCAATAGAATTTCGTGACCACGACGAACCGCAACAATAATTGATGGGCAAATCACAGGATAAGTTTGATACCCACAGTGAATACATTGCACTGCAAGTTCATCTTGAGTTTGTTGTGTTTTATGACCGCACTTTCCACAAAATTTATGGGTTTTCAGAAAATGATTAATTTCCACACCTCGGCTTAATATATGGAATTCATCCTCTGGCAGTGAAAGCAAGTTACGCAAACTCACATATTCTCGTTCATCACTTTCTTGCTCAGCCACAAGCCACAACGGATGATTTTTCCATTCTCCAATTTGCATTGCCTGTAATCCTTCCAAATCAATATCTTTAGCGATACCAAAAGGCAATTCATTATTCACTAAATACAGATTAGAACCTTGTGTAAGCAACCAATAACCAAAATCATCTTGTTGAAGTATTT
This sequence comes from Haemophilus sp. HMSC071C11, assembly GCF_001837655.1. NCBI lineage: Bacteria > Pseudomonadati > Pseudomonadota > Gammaproteobacteria > Pasteurellales > Pasteurellaceae > Haemophilus > Haemophilus sp. HMSC071C11. The sequence goes on from NZ_KV833450.1 coordinate 49,212, forward strand.
TCATTTTTTCTCCATAAAAATAACCGCACTTTCAAAAGTGCGGTCATTATAAATCTTCTTTTATAACTCACTAATAATAAGAATGTTCGCCACGTTGATGCTCAGTTATATCTTTTGCACCTTTTAATTCATTCGGGAATAAGCTAACAAGTTGTTTTTCTACGCCATCTTTTAACGTAACATCCACCATTGAACAACCGTTACAGCCACCACCAAATTGTAAAACTGCGTAACCATCTTCAGTAATTTCAATTAAGGTTATACGTCCACCGTGATTTGCAAGCTGTGGGTTAATTTGAGTTTGAATTACATATTCAACACGTTCAATCAATGGCGCATCATCAGCCACCTTACGCATTTTGGCATTCGGTGCTTTTAAGGTCAGTTGCGCACCAAGCTCTTCGGTAACATAATCAATTTCTGCTTCTTCTAAGAAAGGCAAACTCACTTCATCAATAAATGCAGAAAAAGTATTATATTTCATTTCAATATCGCTTTCTTCCACGGCATTCGGGGGGCAATAAGATACGCCACATTCCGCATTAGGCGTACCCGGATTAACGACGAAAATACGAATATTCGTTCCTTCTTCTTGGGTGTCTAAAAGTTTTCGAAAATGCGCTTGTGCGGCATCAGAAATAGCGATTTGCTGGGTTGCTTGTTCCATAATTATGTCCTAAATACTTGAGAGAAAGTATCGGGAATAATACGCTTATCGCGCTTTTTTTTCCAGTGCTTTATATTAAGCTCGTGCCAGCCCCCACACTTGAATCTCCTCCACACCTAATTTTCGCAACAATTTTGAGATTTCATTGAGTGTAGAACCAGTAGTAATCACATCATCCACCAACGCAACACGGCGATAAGGAAATTCATTTTTCGAAACAACAAGAGAAAAGGCATTTTTTAAATTCTGACGACGATCTTTTGCACTCAAACCACGTTGAGTATAGGTGTGTTTCACACGCTTTACGATATTGCTCAAATTAGGAATATCCAGCCAGCGACTTAATTGCCGAGATAATAAATCTGCCTGATTATAACCCCGTCGCCACTGACGAAAATGATATAAAGGCACTGGAATGATTGCTTCTGGCAATTTAAGTTGATGCGTTCGTTTAGCATCACGCACCGCAAGATATAAAAGCCGAGCTAAAGTGCGGTCAATCCAAAATTGATTTTGAAATTTAAAACGGTGAATCAATATCGAAAGAGGTTCAATATAATGCCCAATAATGACCATCTTATCCCAACTTGGTTCTTGTTTAAGACAATTACCACAATGCTGCGCATAATATTGCAATTCCGCACCACAATGACCGCAATAAGGAAAAGATTTAATTTGTTTTTGGCAACCTGAACATAGCCCATTTTTTGCAATATGAAGATTGCCACGACAGTGGATACAGCGAAAATTAAAAAAATTCATCGTCTAAAAAAGTTATTTTTTCCCCGCACTTTTTTGTTTCAACGCCTCTAACGTTTCTCCTGCTTTTAAAATATGCGGCGTGACGAAAATCACGAGCTCACGTTTTTGATGTCGTTCACTTTCTTTGCTAAATAATCGTTTAATAACGGGTATATCGCCAAGCAATGGCACTTTATCTTCGCTTTTCGTGATTGTGTCGTGAAATACGCCGCCAAGCACAATGGTTTCCCCATCTTTGGCAAAAACCTGAGTATTAATTTCTTGCTTATCAATAGAAACCACCTCATTTTGTCCATAAGCGACACGAGAACCAGGGGAATTTTGACTTACCAATAAATCAAGTAAGATATTGTTATCTTTAGAAATATGTGGCGTCACTTCCAAACCAAGTACTGCCTCACGAAATTCCACAGATTGCGTATCGTTACGAGTATTACTCACGATGTAAGGAATTTCTGTCCCCTGTTTAATGCTCGCACTTTTCTTATTGGTAGTGAGTAAGCGAGGACTTGCAATAATTTCTACATTATTTTCACGCTCCAACGCACTCAATTCTAAATCAAGCAATCGCCCATTAATTTTCGCGACTTGTAATGCTATAGAGCCAGCAGGTGTCGTCGTTGTCGCAAAATTTACATTAAGATTATCCGCAATATTTTCAAAGCTATTGCCTGTAAGGCTGCCCGCAACTCGTCTTGCATTTTCAGTTGGATTAAAAATCCCCCACCGAACGCCAAGTTCTTTCAAACTCTCATCCGTAATTGTCACAATTCGCGCTTCAATAGCGATCTGTTCAATAGGCTTATCCATTTCAGCAATCAGTTTTTTGATATTTTGCACAAAACGAGGTTCATCCTGAATAACCAGCAAATTACTGCGATCATCAAAGGTAATGCTCCCCGCAGAAGAAAGCAAAGATCCACTTCCTGTTGTTAAGGATTTCATTAATTCAGAGGCTTTAGCAAAATGAAGTTTTACCGTGTGGCTGACTAAGTGCGGTTCATTTGTCGTAAGATTTCCTGCAACTTGACCTTTGCCAGATTGACTGCCGTTTAAATAATAAACCCCATCATCTTTATTCAAAGTAAGATGCTTACTTTTTGCGATTATTTTTAGCAAACGTGGCATATCAATATTGTTTAATTTCAAAGAAATATTGCCTTCTAACCTCTCACCCATCACTAAATTCACATCTTGTTGAAAAGCTAATTGCTCCAGTGTTTGAGCTAAAGGTGCTTGCGATAAACGAATAAAAAAACATTCGTTATCTGTTTTAGGATTAGCAAAAACGATTAATGGCAAACAAAAACACACTAAAAAATAACCGCACTTTAAAAAATATTTCTTCATAATCTTCCTTTAAAAACTTAATTTTTTCCATTCACTACTATCACATTGCTCTCCGAGCTTACGCATAAATTGAACATTGTTTTGGTTGATTTTTTCTACAATATAGCCCTCTTGAGCCACATCAACGCCCTCTAAAACGCTGTAAATTTGCAAACCTTGATCTTGCAACAAGGCAAAGGCTTTATCTTTAGAAATCACTACGCCCACCAATTTTAAAGCGTTCAAAGGAATTTCAGCCGCTTGGCGATTTTCATCCGCTCCGCATAGATTATTAGGTACATCTGAGGAAATTATTTCTGTCTGCTCCATTACTGTTTGTGCGTTATCAAACTGAGAACGGTTACGCTGTGTTTTATCGAAAGGATCTTGTCCCCAAGTGCAATTTATAAAAAGCAATGCTGTTAGGAAAAACCAATACTTCATTTTGTCTCCCTATCTAACTGAAAAATAATCTCGGTTTGCAATGGGTTGTCTTCGGGTTTCATAAATTGCAGCCGACTTACAGAAAGCTGTGACGAATTAGCCAAAAGTGCGGTTAAAAATGTCTTCGTTTTCTCAAAATGACCTGTAAGCTGTAAATGCAAAATAGGCTTTTGCCCCATTTCCCAACGTAAATGCTGAGATAAACCGTTACGCGCAGCTAAACGTTGAATTTGTTTATTCAAAGGAATAATTTGTGCAGCCAGTTCTGGAGAAAGTTTTCGACTTTCCGACTGCTGCTGTAAAGAAGTTAAAATTTTCTGTTGATGCAACAATTCTGAACATTTCACCGCTAACTCATTTTCAATTTCATGGAAACGTGAACTCCCCTCGATATAATCTAAAACGGGGCGAAAAATCACCGCACTTAATAGCAATAAAAAGGTTAAACCGTGCACATAAAAAGGCTGACTTAGCCATTTTCCAAAAGGAGTAAAAGGATCGTTAAAAAAAGCTTTCATTTTTCCGCCCCTTGTTCCACATCAAAGTGAAAAAACAATGTATCTTGTTCAGGTTGAACCTGACTTAATTTCACATTGGGAAAATGTTTCTTTAAAAATTGATGAATCAGTTCAAATTCTGTTTGATCTTGCGCGTTACCTTCCAAACTTAAGTTATTGGCATCTTGTTTAAATTTATTCAGTTCTCCTTGTTGAAAAGGTAATTCACTTAGCTGTTGTAAACTCTTTTTTACTTGCTCGTTGGGAATAGATGTCAAAACTTCACCAACTTTCACCGCACTGCGTAACTGATCAATTTGCATGGTAGTTTTGTGAAGTTGCTGATTAAGTTGTTCAAAAGATGTTTGCTGCGCTTGCAAATTTTGTTTCTGTTGTTCAATCAAATTGCTAAAAGCCAACATTAAATTAATAGCAAGCAAGATAAATAAAGCGATATAAAAAGCTAAACGACGTAAACGCTTTTGATGTTGATAAGTACGCCAAGGCAATAAATTCATCGACATTTAACCACCCACTTTTTGTTGATGTAAATCTTTTTGCCATAGCGCGTTGCCAAGCGCAATAAAAGGGAGTTCTGTTTCTACTCGCTGCCAGTTTTCGGGTAATGGTGTATGACTTGAGGGAATTTGATAAACAAAAACTTGTTCAAGTTGTCCTTCAAAACGTTCGGTAAATTGTTCATAAAGTGCGGTCAAATTTTCGTGAGATTGTAAAATTTGCGATTGCTGCGATCTTTCACAGATCGCCAAACAATAGTCATCTTCTTGAAATAAAAATAAGGTATTTTCTGACCGCACTTGTTCATTCAACAAATACTGAAATGCACGCAAAATAGCATTTGACGCAACATCCAATACATTAATTTTAAATGGCTGAAAATCTTGCAAATAAGTTTGAGCAGTACTTTTACGAATTGCAGTAACGTCTAATCGAAAACCTTGCTTTAACGAGGTAGAACGATAATCAAACCATAATTCATTTAAAGAAATAGGCAGCTCTTTTTCAATCACAAATTTACATTGTTGATGACATTCTTGCGCATTTAACACTTGTGGCAACATTAATACTTTCGACCAAGTTAAGTGAGCGGGAATGCTTGCCACAAACTGTAAAGGAAAGGTTTTCCCTTGATATTGTGTTTTTAGCTGTTGTAAAAAACGATTTTTAAAATCACGATCATTAACAAAAATTTGATAACTTTGTGGCTGTTCAAGATCATCAAACCACACAAAATCAAAATAACCCTGCTTACGATGAATGCCGATTTGTAAAGTGCGGTAATTTTTCAGGGAGAATTGCATATTCTTTCCTATTCTTTAAAGGCTGAATCTTTTATACTTAACAACTAAATCATAGGTCTCTTGACAAGAATATTCATTAACCAAGCGAGAATTTTACGATGCGGATCGCAAAATTAATATTAAACACCCTATTAACTTTATGTATTTTAGGTTTAGTGGCTGGCGGAATGTTGTATTTCCACCTAAAATCGGAATTGCCCTCAGTAGAAACATTAAGAACCGTTGAATTACAACAACCAATGCAGATTTATACGGCTGACGGTAAATTAATTGGCGAAGTGGGCGAGCAACGCCGTATTCCAGTGAAATTAGCCGATGTGCCACAACGCTTAATTGACGCATTTTTAGCAACGGAAGACAATCGTTTTTACGATCATCACGGATTAGACCCTATCGGCATTGCTCGTGCATTGTTTGTCGCAGTGAGTAATGGCGGTGCATCACAAGGTGCAAGTACGATTACTCAACAATTAGCGCGTAACTTTTTCTTAACCCCAGAAAAAACCATTATTCGTAAAGCCCGTGAAGCGGTGCTTGCGGTAGAAATTGAAAATACCCTCAACAAACAAGAAATCTTAGAGCTTTATTTAAACAAAATCTTTTTAGGCTATCGTTCTTATGGTGTTGCAGCAGCGGCACAAACCTATTTCGGTAAAGCATTGAATGAATTGACCTTATCTGAAATGGCGATTATTGCTGGTTTACCTAAAGCACCTTCAACAATGAATCCGCTTTATTCGCTAAAACGTTCAGAAGAACGTCGCAATGTGGTGCTAAGCCGTATGTTAGATGAAAAATACATCAGCAAAGAAGAATATGATGCTGCATTGAAAGAGCCGATTGTGGCGAGTTATCACGGCGCAAAATTTGAATTTCGTGCTGATTATGTCACTGAAATGGTGCGTCAAGAAATGGTGCGTCGTTTTGGCGAAGAAAATGCTTACACCAGTGGTTATAAAGTATTTACCACTGTACTTTCAAAAGACCAAGCTGAAGCCCAAAAAGCTGTGCGTAATAACTTGATTGATTATGATATGCGTCACGGTTATCGCAGTAGCGCGCCATTATGGCAAAAAAATGAAGCCGCTTGGGACAATGATCGCATTGTCGGTTTTCTACGCAAGCTACCTGATTCAGAGCCATTTATTCCTGCGGCAGTGATTGAAATTGCAAAAGGCGGTGCTGATATATTGCTCGCTTCTGGGGAAAAAATGACCTTATCAACCAATGCAATGCGTTGGACAGGCAGAAGCAATCCTGTGAAAGTCGGCGAGCAAATTTGGATTCGTCAGCGTGCTAATGGGGAATGGCAATTAGGACAAATTCCCGCAGCAAATTCAGCATTAGTTTCTCTTAATTCAGATAATGGCGCGATTGAAGCAGTGGTGGGCGGATTTAGTTATGAACAAAGTAAATTCAATCGAGCCACACAGTCTTTAGTTCAAGTGGGTTCTTCTATTAAACCATTTATTTACGCGGCAGCATTAGAAAAAGGCTTAACGCTTTCTAGTGTATTACAAGACAGCCCGATTTCTATTCAAAAACCGGGACAAAAAATGTGGCAACCGAAAAACTCGCCTGATCGTTATGATGGCCCGATGCGTTTACGCGTAGGATTAGGTCAATCCAAAAATATGATTGCTATTCGTGCGATCCAAACAGCAGGTATTGATTTCACAGCAGAATTTTTACAACGTTTTGGTTTTAAACGTGATCAATATTTTGCTAGCGAAGCCTTAGCACTTGGCGCAGCCTCTTTCACACCATTAGAAATGGCGCGAGCTTATGCGGTGTTTGATAATGGCGGTTTCCTCATTGAACCTTATATCATTGAAAAAATTCAAGATAACACGGGTAAAGACTTATTTATTGCAAACCCTAAAATTGCTTGCATTGAATGTAATGATATACCTGTAATTTATGGCGAAACCAAAGACAAAATCAACGGCTTTGCCAATATTCCTTTAGGCGAGAGTGCCTTAAAACCAACAGATGACAGCACCAATGGCGAAGAATTAGATCAACAACCTGAAACTGTGCCTGAACTGCCAGAATTACAATCAAATTTCACCGCACTTAAAGAAGATGCGATTGATTTAATGGCTGCTGCAAAAAATGCCTCGTCGAAAATAGAATATGCGCCACGTGTCATTAGTGGCGAACTTGCTTTTCTCATTCGTAGTGCCTTAAATACGGCAATTTATGGCGAACAAGGTTTAGACTGGAAAGGCACCAGCTGGCGCATTGCACAAAGTATTAAACGTAGCGATATAGGCGGTAAAACAGGTACTACCAACAGTTCAAAAGTGGCTTGGTATGCGGGATTTGGTGCAAACTTAGTCACTACAACTTATGTTGGGTTTGATGATAACAAACGAGTACTTGGGCGTGGAGAAGCGGGTGCGAAAACAGCCATGCCAGCTTGGATCACTTATATGAAAATGGCTTTGAGTGATAAACCTGAACGTAAATTGCCACTGCCGCCAAAAATTGTGGAAAAAAACATTGATACTTTGACAGGTTTGCTTTCTCCAAACGGTGGGCGCAAAGAATATTTTATTGTGGGAACAGAACCGACACGTACCTATCTTTCGGAAATGCAAGAGCGTGGTTATTACGTTCCTACAGAGTTACAGCAACGCTTAAATAATGAAGGCAATACGCCAGCGACGCAACCACAAGAACTCTTCTAAAAATGACCGCACTTTAGTGTGAAATCGGGCGAGTCAATTGGCTCGCCTTCGTTATAAAACAAAGGATATATTATGCTGAGTTATCGTCACTCATTTCACGCAGGCAATCATGCTGATGTCTTAAAACATATCGTCTTAATGCTTATTTTGGAAAACCTTAAACTTAAAGAAAAAGGCTTTTTTTATTTGGATACGCACTCTGGTGTAGGTCGTTATCGTTTATCTTCAAACGAATCAAAAAAAACGGGGGAATATAAAGAAGGTATTGGACGCTTGTGGGATCAAACAGACTTACCCGAAGATGTTGCCCGTTATGTAAAAATGATCAAAAAACTCAATTATGGTGGCAAAGAACTACGTTATTATGCTGGCTCACCGTTAATTGCTGCAGAATTGTTGCGCCCACAAGATCGCGCACTATTGACCGAGCTTCATCCTAGCGATTATCCAATTCTTCGCAATAATTTTAGCGACGACAAAAATGTCACCGTAAAATGTGACAATGGTTTTCAACAAGTCAAAGCAACGCTTCCGCCAAAAGAACGCCGGGGCTTAGTACTCATCGATCCGCCTTATGAATTAAAAGATGATTATGATCTCGTTGTTAAAGCCATTGAAGAGGGCTATAAACGTTTTGCCACTGGCACTTATGCGATTTGGTATCCTGTTGTATTACGCCAACAAACTAAACGTATTTTTAAGGGTTTAGAAGCAACGGGAATTAGAAAAATTCTAAGAATTGAGCTCGCTGTTCGCCCAGATAGCGATCAACGAGGAATGACTGCGAGCGGTATGGTGGTAATTAATCCACCTTGGACATTAGAAACCCAAATGAAAGAAATTTTGCCTTATCTCACAAAAACATTAGTTCCAGAAGGTACTGGAAGCTGGACTGTCGAATGGATTACCCCTGAATAACCGTCTCTTCCCATTCTAAACACCACTAAATTTCACCGCACTTGACTTCAAAAGTGCGGTGAAATTTTCTGAGATTTTAAATCCCCAAAATCATTAACCCTACTGTTCCCAAAAGCCCATTTTTTCGCTAGAATGCACGCAATTTTTGACTTAATAAAGGATAACATTATGTTTGGAAAAGGCGGTTTAGGCGGCTTGATGAAACAAGCCCAACAAATGCAAGAAAAAATGCAAAAAATGCAGGAAGAAATCGCACAACTAGAAGTAACGGGTGAATCTGGTGCAGGTTTAGTGAAAATCACGATTAATGGTGCACATAACTGCCGCCGTATTGACATTGATCCTTCTTTAATGGAAGACGATAAAGAAATGTTAGAAGATTTAATCGCAGCTGCTTTTAACGATGCGGTGCGTCGTGCAGAAGAATTACAAAAAGAAAAAATGGCATCAGTTACCGCTGGAATGCCATTACCACCAGGAATGAAGTTTCCGTTTTAATCGAACACTTGTCTTCCCCTGCTTGCGAGGGAAGGTGTCGCAAAGCGACGGAAGGGGGTTCCCCCTAAGTCTTCGGTATTCCCCCGTAAATAGAGGGAGCGGAAAGTAGCCTTATATTTCATCTCAAATTATGCAAAGCAGTCCACTTTTAGAACACCTTATTGAAAACTTACGTTGTCTTCCAGGCGTAGGGCCTAAATCTGCACAACGTATGGCTTATCATCTTTTACAGCGTAATCGTAGCGGTGGAATGAATTTAGCTCGAGCACTCACAGAAGCTATGTCTAAAATTGGTCATTGTTCACAATGTCGAGACTTTACGGAAGAAGACACTTGCAACATTTGCAATAATCCACGCCGTCAAAATTCAGGTTTGCTTTGTGTCGTTGAAATGCCCGCAGATATTCAAGCGATTGAGCAAACGGGGCAATTTTCAGGACGTTATTTTGTTTTAATGGGACATTTGTCTCCACTTGATGGTATTGGGCCTCGTGAAATTGGCTTAGATTTACTGCAAAAACGCTTAGTAGAAGAATCTTTCCACGAAGTGATTCTTGCAACAAATCCAACAGTGGAGGGCGATGCGACGGCAAACTACATTGCTGAAATGTGCCGCCAACATAATATCAAAGTGAGTCGTATCGCTCACGGTATCCCTGTCGGTGGTGAACTAGAAACTGTGGACGGCACAACGCTTACTCACTCTTTTCTAGGTCGTCGTCAAATCGACTAATCTTCTCATACCATTATGCGTTTATTTATCGCCGAAAAACCAAGCCTAGCTCGTGCTATTGCAGATGTGCTACCCAAACCCCATCAACGTGGGGATGGTTTTATTAAATGTGGCGATAATGATGTGGTAACTTGGTGTGTAGGGCATTTGCTCGAGCAAGCAGAACCCGATGCCTATGATCCTAAATTCAAACAATGGCGTTTAGAACATCTCCCTATCATTCCTGAAAAATGGCAACTTTTACCGCGAAAAGAAGTAAAAAAACAACTTTCTGTGGTAGAAAAACTAATCCATCAAGCGGATACACTTGTTAATGCAGGAGACCCAGATAGAGAAGGACAATTACTTGTAGATGAAGTCTTCAGTTATGCCAATTTATCTGCCGAAAAACGCGATAAAATTTTACGCTGCTTGATTAGCGACCTAAATCCAAGTGCGGTAGAAAAAGCGGTTAAAAAATTACAACCCAACCGTAATTTTATTCCTCTTGCCACATCCGCACTCGCACGAGCTCGTGCCGATTGGCTTTATGGCATTAATATGACCAGAGCTTATACCATTCGAGGTAGACAAACTGGCTATGATGGCGTGCTTTCTGTTGGACGAGTGCAAACCCCTGTGCTAGGTTTAATTGTACGTCGAGATTTAGAAATTGAGCATTTCCAGCCCAAAGACTTCTTTGAAGTACAGGCTTGGGTTAATCCAGAGAGCAAAGAAGAAAAAACTCCAGAAAAATCAACCGCACTTTTCAGTGCCTTATGGCAACCTAGCAAAGCTTGCGAGGATTACCAAGATGATGACGGCAGGGTGCTCTCTAAAGGATTAGCAGAAAACGTTGTAAAACGTATTACAAATCAACCAGCAGAAGTCACCGAATACAAAGACGTTCGTGAAAAAGAAACGGCGCCCTTGCCTTATTCACTTTCTGCGTTACAAATTGATGCAGCAAAGCGATTCGGTATGTCCGCTCAAGCCGTATTAGATGCATGCCAACGCCTGTATGAAACTCATCGTTTAATTACTTATCCGCGTTCTGATTGTCGCTATTTACCCGAAGAACATTTTGCCGAACGCCACAATGTATTAAATGCAATTTCAACCCATTGTGAAGCTTATCAACGCTTACCAAATGTCATTTCAACTGAACAGAGAAATCGCTGTTGGAATGATAAAAAAGTAGAGGCTCACCACGCAATCATTCCTACTGCCAAAAATCGTCCAGTAAATCTAACACAAGAAGAACGTAATATTTACAGCCTTATCGCTCGCCAATATTTAATGCAATTTTGTCCTGACGCAGAATATCGTAAAAGTAAAATCACATTAAATATCGCTGGCGGTACTTTTATAGCCCAAGCGCGAAATTTACAAACGGCTGGGTGGAAAGAATTGTTAGGCAAAGAAGACGACACAGAAAATCAAGAACCCTTATTACCAATAGTAAAGAAAGGTCAAATTTTGCATTGTGAACGAGGAGAAGTGATGAGTAAAAAAACTCAGCCGCCAAAGCCTTTCACCGATGCAACCTTGCTTTCAGCAATGACGGGCATTGCGCGATTTGTGCAGGATAAAGAACTCAAAAAAATCCTGCGAGAAACCGATGGATTGGGTACAGAGGCTACTCGTGCTGGCATCATTGAATTACTTTTTAAACGCAGTTTTTTAACTAAAAAAGGGCGAAATATTCACAGTACAGAAACTGGAAGAATTTTAATTCAGGCATTACCAGATATTGCCACCCAACCAGATATGACGGCTCATTGGGAATCGCAACTCACAGACATTAGTCAAAAACAAGCAACCTATCAACAATTTATGCATAACTTGAATCAAATGTTACCTGATTTAGTCCGTTTTGTAGATCTTAATGCATTAAGACAATTAAGCCGCATTAAAATGATTAAATCCGATAGAGTGAAACCTAAAAGTGCGGTAAAAAAATCGAGTAAATCAAACGGTGAAACTGATTAAAGTTAAACCAATTAATATTTTTTTTATGCAAAGCACTTGCGAGAAAATTGAATTTTCTATAACATTCACGACCAGTTTTCTTGCAAAATTGCAAATTAGAGAGAAAAAATGTATCAAGTTCTTTTATTTATTTATGTTGTTGTCGCGATTGCCTTGATCGGGTTTATTCTCGTTCAACAAGGTAAAGGAGCGAACGCTGGTGCATCTTTTGGTGGTGGCGCATCAGGTACAATGTTTGGCTCTGCTGGTGCAGGTAACTTTTTAACACGTACTAGCGCGATTTTAGCAACCGCATTTTTTGTTATTGCTCTTGTTTTAGGTAATATGAATTCACATAAAGGCAATGTTCAAAAAGGTACTTTTGACGATTTATCACAAGCTGCAGAGCAAGTTCAGCAACAACAAGCAGCTCCAGCGAAAGACAATAAAAATAGCGACATCCCACAATAAAATAGGATTAGCATAAAAATTAAAGCTCTGGTGGTGGAATTGGTAGACACGCTATCTTGAGGGGGTAGTGACCACAGGTCGTGCGAGTTCAAGTCTCGCCCAGAGCACCAGATTAAAAATATACAGCACTAAAAGCATTACAAAGCCTTGATTCTACTGAAATCAAGGCTTTTTTATTCCCTATACTCCACTATAAAATACTATCGAACCTTAGAATCTTAGTAATAGACTTAATAATATATTCACGCTAAGGCAAAAAAATCTATTACTAAAACAGCATAGAGACTTGTAAATACTAGGATTAACGCCTAGTTTGTTATATTACTAAGTAGGGCTATTTTATGGCATACTTAACAAATCCGCTTTCTGACGCCCAAATTAAAAAAGCAAAACTGAAAGAAAAAGATTGCTCCTACTTTTACAAACGATTCACGAATACATCCATAACTAAAAGGACTAAGCCCTGTAGATTACAGAGCTTAGTCCTTGATTTCATAGTCTAACTTTTTCAATGAAAATTATTTTTTACATTCAAAGTGCGGTATTATTCCGCATTGTTTTTCGATTTAATAATGGCGTAAACCACACCTGTTGATAAAGCACCAATCGCAATTGCACCAAGATATTTCAACGGCTCAGATACAAATGGAATGACAAATAATCCGCCGTGCGGAGCTTGTAAGGTAATATTTAATCCCATTGAAATCGCACCAGCCACCGCACCACCAATCACAGAGCTAATAATGACTCGAATTGGATCTGCTGCCACAAATGGTAATGCACCTTCAGAAATAAAACATAAACCAAGAACAAATGATGCTTTCCCCGCATCGCGTTGGCTAACGGTAAATTTATTGCGAGCAATCCAAGTCGCAACTGTCATACCAATTGGAGGAACCATACCTGCGGCCATTGCCGCAGCCATTGGTGTATAAACTTGGGAGGCAATCAATCCAACAGAAAAAGTGTACGCTGCTTTATTTACTGGTCCGCCCATATCGATACACATCATTGCGCCGATAATTACGCCTAACACAATCGCATTCACTTCGCCCATTGAAGTAAGCCAATTACTTAGCTCTTTCATAATTTCAGCCACTGGTGGATTGATGAGGTAAATCATCGTCAAACCAACAATCATCGAACCCAAGAGCGGTAAAATTAAAATCGGTTTTAATGAAGTCAGGCTTGCTGGCAATCGAATAATCACATTTAGCCCTTTCACCACATAGCCGGCTAAGAAACCTGCAATAATACCGCCAAGAATCCCTGCACCCGCTTCACTTGCCAGCATCCCTGCAATCAAACCAACTGCAAGTCCTGGACGATCAGCGATAGAAAATGCAACGTAACCAGCAAACACGGCAATCATTAACTTGAACGCCACACCACTACCGATATTAATCAACATATTAGGAAGATCTTGAAAAACTCCTGTATTTTCAATTACATTAAAACTGAACATAAAGGAAATCGCGATCAACAATCCACCAGCAACCACTAACGGTAACATATGAGAAACACCAGTCATTAAGTGTTTGTACACACCTTTTTTCTCACGGCTTTCTTCTTTCGTTCCCGCATTATTTCCACCATCAAAAATTTTGGCTTCTTTAAATGCCTTATCAAATTCTTGCTCAGTTTTCTTCAAGGCTAATCCTGTTGAAGTGCGGTATATTGGTTTACCTTTAAATTTATCTAAAGGCACGTCAATATCTGCTGCAACAAATACCAAATCAGCCGCCGCGACTTCTTCTGCAGTAATTTCATTGCCAGCCCCAACTTGACCACGGGTTTCAACTTTTACATTCCAACCTTGTTTTTTCGCATAGGCTTCAATCGCTTCGGCTGACATAAACGTATGTGCAACGCCAGTTGGACAAGCCGTTACCGCAACAATATTTTTTACACCAGAAACACCTGTAAAACTCACCGCACTTTTCGGTGCAACATAATCAGCCCCATTCGCTAAGGCATTTGCCAATGTTACTTCAGGAGAAATCATGGCGATAGCTTCGCCGATAATAAAGACTTTTTTACCAACTAACGCAGGGTTATTTGGTAATACAGAACCAAATACAAGAACAAGATCTGCTTCGGCTGGTGTTTCTACAATAGAGACATTTGCTTTTTGTGCAGCTGCTCGAAAAACTTCATGTAATAAATAGGCTTTCGCATCGCCTACATTAGCTGATTGGGTTAAAAATAACTTCATACTATCCTTCAATCATCGTTATTTGTACTTTTTCTAAAATGGGGTCAAGTAAACTCAAATCACTCACACCGACGTTACTCTGAGATACCGCAAAAGCGGACACAGCCGTAGCAAAAGCTAAGGTTTCTGTTTTCGATAAACCTTTTTCAAAACCATAGATTAAGCCTGCTACCATTGAATCCCCTGCTCCAACGGTACTCACGACATTTTCACATTTTGCTGGTTCGGCTTTAAGCACGCCTTCATTATTAATCCATAAAGAACCTTTTGCGCCCATTGAAATAATCACGTTTTCAATGCCTTCCGCTTTGAGTTGCTGTGCAGCGGCAATAATTTCTTCAAGACTATTTAATGAATGACCAACCCAAGCCTCAAGTTCTCGATGATTGGGTTTTACTAGCCAAGGTTTCGCTTTTAATCCAGCGGTAAGCGCAGCATTGCTACTATCAAGCACCACTTTAACGCCAGCTTGATGAAGCTGATTTAACCAATCAGCAAACAATTCAGGAGACACACCTCGAGGTAAACTGCCACAAACTGCGACAATGTCATAATCTAAACAATAAGCCAAAGAATCCGTCACAAATTGTTGCCAAATTTGTGGGCTTATTTGATATCCCAAGAAATTTAAATCTGTCACATCCGCTTCAGTCTCGGTAATTTTTACATTGATACGTGTTTTGCCATTAACACGGTGGAATTTATCTTTCAAACCGTGCTGATTAAACATTTGCTCGAAATCAGCTGAATTATCCTTGCCCAAGAAACCGCCTACTGCAACATTAACGCCTAAATCTTTTAGTACTTTTGCGACATTAATGCCTTTTCCAGCAGGGAATAAGCCCAATGTTTCTACCGTATTTACTTCGCCAAGTTGAATACGATTTAAACGCCCAACTAAATCATAGGCGGCATTTAAGGTAATGGTTACGACGCTTGCCATACTATTCCCCTAAACCCGATTCGATCACAGCGCTGATTCCGTCAATAGCTTGTTGCGCTTCTTCGCCCGTCGCAACAAAACGTAAACGAGTCCCTTTGACTACGCCTAATGCTACAATTTTCATCAAACTTTTAGCACTGACTAATTGAGAATTACGATCAAGGTTTTGAACTGCTACGGAAGCATTATATTTCTTCACTTCATTTACCAATATTGCACTTGGACGAGCATGCAAACCTTGCTCGTTTTTAATCACAAATACGGCTTCAATGGCATTTGCCGGCAAATTATCATCTTCTGTTACCGCAGGTGTGTGAATTTGATCGCCCATAATCTCAATGGTATCGGGTTCAGACGGTGGCACTACCGAAACATTCTCGCCCAAGCCATTGGCTATCGCTTTGCCCAATGATTCAATTGCTTGTTTTGCATCTTCCCCCTCTGCCACAAAACGTAAACGATGTCCTTGTGTTACACCAAGCGCAACAATCTTCATCAAACTTTTTGCGCTGACGACTTCACTTTCACGAGTAAGATTTTGCATGGTTATTTTAGAAGTGAATTTTTTCACTTCATTAACCAAATTTGCACTTGGGCGTGCATGTAAGCCGTGTTCATTACGAATCGTAAAGGTTCCTACAACAGCACCTTCTACAGATTGAGTTTCAACATCACTCGATGAACCCAAAAGTGCGGTCAAAATTTCTGTTGAATTTCCATTGAGCAAGGTTGTTTGGACATCGTCATCTAATAAACGCGCCAAAGTTGGATTAATTTGATCACCGACGGCTGAAACGGTTATCACGCCTTTTACGGCCTTGCCATTGTGGCTAAAAATCGTTTTGGCACGACTAAATGCTAAGGCATTTTTCACATTTCCTACGACAGAGTCCGTTACCCATAACCCTTTGCCAAGTGGTAATGCCGCATTATTTATCACTTCAGAAATAAAGCGATTTTCTACCGCACTTTGCACCTGTAATTGCCCCGCATTAATCGCAACTAAAGTTAATAAACTTTGGGTATTTACATCTAAACTGATATTGGCAGCAGGAATTTCAAATGGATCAATTGTCTCGCCCATTAAAATCGCGCAAAATTCAGCCACATCAGTTATTTTTGCTAATTTTGCTGCAGTATCTTCATCGCTCAATACATGGGTTAGTTGGCGTAATAAGGACAAATGCTCATCAGATCGCGCCGCAATACCAATCACGACATAAGCAATATTTCCTTCGCCCCATTCTATGCCTTGAGGAAATTGAAACACTTGCACGCCCGTTTTCTTTACCATCAAACGAGTATCCAAGGTGCCATGAGGAATAGCGATGCCATTGCCTAAAAAGGTTGAGGTTTGCAGCTCGCGTGCTAACATTCCTTGCAAGTAACCATTTTCAACATTGCCTGCTTGAACCAATGCGGACGCTGCCATTTCGATCGCTTGTTGTTTATCAATTGCATTAGCATTTAAATGAATGTTGCTTTCCGAAAGTTCTAACATTCTTGCTCCTTAATAATTTAAAAAGAAAGCTGCGGATGAAACAAATCGACCAGCAGCTTATTGAAAAACAATTATTTAGATGTACAGGCTTTCAGCAGCGCTTCACTACCTTGCACAATATATTCATCATTTTCTCCGCGCGCTTCGCCTTTTTGTAAATCACGCATCGCATCATAAATACCTTGAGCCATACTTTGCGAATCCACTTTTTCCCAACAATTTGCGCTCAAACGTTTAAGGTTCGCTTGCAATGCTTCCGCATGTAACACGCCGCTATAATAGGCATATACATCAGAATCATGGCTGCCAGTGTAAAGTTTATCCTGAATTTGTTTCACTGGAACTAAAATACGGCCTAAATACCAGTCATTCGCACCACTTGCAAAATTATCTACAAAGAAATTTTCATTCACGCGACCTTTATATGTCGCCACAGTCGCTTCATAAGCAGCTGCATAAGATTTTTGATCGATTTTATCTTTATCTAAATCAATCACTTTTTTATCGTTCCCCATAAATGGAATATGGTTAGTAACCGATGACCAAGAAGAACAACCTGCCAATATTAACGTAAAAAATAAAACAGAGATTTTTTTAAACATAGTCATACCTGATTAAAGTTAATAAAACGCCGCCATTATACTGTCTGAAGGGGATTAAGCAAGGAAGCCTGTAAGGCTTATCTAGGCAAATGTTAATTTCGTATAAAATCAGTAAAATCAGACCATTGCTCAATACGAAAAGCGCGAATATCTCGTACCGACTGAGAAATCCACGCCAACTGTTTTAGTGCATTCATTGCCTGAAAGAGATTCGCCATATCTTCATTCATGTTGGTATATAAACTTCCTTGTGTTCTAACAAAACCAAATTTTGCTAAAACTGCGCCAATGTCTGTATAAGCCTCTTGAACGCCCTTTGGATGATAATCTTGAGTGTCTTTTACAACTAAATCAAAAGCAATCGCGTACATAATTTTCCTTATTCAGCTTCGGGATCTTCAAGTAGGTAAGATAAGCGATAAATGTCTTTTTCTCCAGATTGTAACAATGTGATATTTACCAACACATCACCATCTGGCAAAAATTCCGCAACCTCGCCAACCACATAAGGCACGCCAAATTGCCCGAATTGCTTAATACAGCCTGTTGGAATTTGTTGTCTTAGTTCCATATTTAACCTCAAATTTTTTATGGTTTTATAACATAATTTTGTAGAGAAATGGATAAAAATTTACCGCACTTCTACTCCTGCTCTTTTACTAAAGACACCAAAATCTGATCGATTTTAAAGTTTTCCGTATCAATCACTTCAAACTTGTATTTTCCGTAAACCACAGAATCGGTTTTTTTCGGGATTTTACGTAACATATACATCATAAAACCACTGATAGTTTCGTAGTTTTCTTCATCGGGAAAATAAGCAATATCTAATACTCGAGTTACCTCTTTTAATGGCGTTGCGCCATCAATCAGCCACGAGTTTTCATCACGGCTCACAATATATTCTTCTTCGTTAGAAACCAATTCCCCCATAACAATACTCATCACATCATTTAGCGTAACAATACCCACCACAAGAGCATATTCATTCACAATAATCGCAAAATCTTCGCCAGTAGATTTAAACAATTCCAACACTTCGTAAAGAGAAAGCGTATCAGGCACAAATAAGGCTTTACGGAGTAGTTTAGGATCTGTGAGCACCACATTTTCATTCTGCAAATACATAGTTAGCAAAGTATGGGATTCGATATAACCTAAGATTTTGTCGAGGCCATTGTCACAAATCACAATTTTAGAATGAGAATCACGAGAAAGCGTATCCATCACTTCTTGGCGAGAAAAAGTGCGGTCTAAATATACGATGTTTTCACGGGTTGTCATTGTGGAAGTTACCGTACGGGCTTGCATATCGAAAATATTTTCGATCAAATAATGCTCTTGAGTTTTTAATACACCAGCTTCTGCGCCTGCTTCAACTACGGCGAAAATATCTTCAGAGGTCATGCCATCTTCACGCACAGTAGAAATGCGAAATAAGCGGAAAAATACATTAGCAATAGTATCAAAAAACCACACAAGCGGTTTAAACACATACATACTAAAATTCATAATACCCACAACGCTCAACGCCACCATTTCAGGATAAGTAATAGCAATACGTTTTGGAATAAGATCAGCAAATAAAATAAACAAACAAGTCACTAATATAAAAGCGATTGTAGAGGCGGTTGGCTCAATCCAACTTCCTTCAAAAGAACGATTTAAAATATCTGCAATGTAAGGACTTAGCGCACTTTCGCCAATTCCCCCACCCAAAATCGCCACCATATTCAACAAAATTTGAACCACCGTAATAAAACGACCAGGATGCTCTTGTAATTTAAGCACTTGAAGCGCACGCACGTCGCCTTTATTTGCAAGAGATTGTAATTTTAACTTACGAGAACTCGCCAGAGAAATTTCAGCAGAAGAAACAACTGCGCTACTTAAAATTAAAGCCACAATTGCCAAAATAGTATGAAATAATTCCATAATCATTACTCAAAAATATAAAAGAAAACGACCGCACTTTGCGACCGTTTGGGATATTACTTATCGCTGTCAAACCAGCCGCGAATAAATTGGATAGACAAAAATAATGTCGCCAGCAAGAATACATATAAAATCCACGAAACAATCGGATTGCTTGGTGTATCATCAGCCGTAATTTCTTTAATTGAGGTTGCATTACGATATTCATCCACCATCGTAATACGCCAACCATAGTATTTAATTTGCACAAGTTTGTTGTCATTACCCAAAGCCTGTGATTCAGCCTGTAAATTGGCTGAGCCAAATTTGAAGTAGAATGGGAAACCCCAACGTGTATCTTCGTTGCGATACACCATAATTTTGCCATCGTCATTTTGCGTATTGATGTAATACACATCACGTGTTGGGCCATCAGCTGGATTTGATTTTGTGATGGGGCCATCTTTATCAACACGTTTAACTTCTACGCCAGTAACACGTGTCACATCGTAATGAGGAAATACATAATTCACCACAGAAAACATAAAACCGTGGAATAAAAAAACAACAATAAATAAGAAATATTTAAAAAACTTTCGCATACTTTTCCCTTGTCAGAACTGTGCATTTATTCTACACGAATTTTAAATAAACGCTCGAAATTTTGTGTAGTGATTTGAGCAAACGCCTCTGCAGAAACGCCCTTTAAGGTTGCCACGTATTCACATACTTCTCTCGTATAAGCGGGTTGATTTTCTTTACCTCTGTAAGGCACAGGCGCAAGATAAGGCGAATCCGTTTCCACCAATAAGCGTTCCATTGGTACATAACGAATAACCTCACGAATCGCTTCGGCATTTTTAAAGGTTACAATGCCAGAACAAGAAATGTAAAATCCTAAATCCAACGCTTTTTTCGCAAATTCCATAGTTTCCGTAAAACAATGAATAACGCCACCGCACTTTTCAGCACGGTGTTGGCGTAACATTGCAATGGTGTCATCGCCTGCAGAACGTGTATGAATAATCACAGGCTTATCTAATTGGTTTGCAATATCGATTTGGCTGCCAAACACCGCTTGTTGCGCCGCTTTATTGTCCGCGCTGTAATAATAATCTAAGCCAATTTCGCCAATAGCAATCACTTTCGGATCTTGCGCCAAACGCAATAAACGCTCTGCGTCATAAGGTTCTTCTTCAAAATCAAGTGGGTGAACACCACAAGCAAGCGAGACATTATTAAATTCCCGTAAAGAGTCATAAGCCTGCTCAAAACGGCTTAAGGTTACACCAATCGCGAGCAAATGTTTCACATCACGCGCGCGTGCTTTTTCCACCACATCCGAGATATTTTTATGTAAATTTTCATAATCCAACGCATCTAAATGGCAGTGGGAATCAACAATGAACATAATTATTTTTCCTTATGCCTAAGGCTTTAACGCCATAGACGATATATCTTTAATTTATTGCGTTTCAAATACTTCTGTGACTAATCGTGTCAAGCCATCTAATAGCATTAATTCAACATTCACACCATTAATCGTCAGCAAATCTGACCGCACTTTTTGCATAATTTTAATGGCTTGTAATAAACCAAGGGCAGTTTGCTCATTACTGAATTGTTCGATACCACGCCCAAGATCAGCCACTTGTCGATGACTATCAATTTCAAGTTTATGTTTTAAACAATCAGAAAGAAAAGCCAAAATCCAATCCACTTGCTGAACATAGCGTTCTTTATCAAACAACGGAAGCAATTCCAATGGCGAACGTCGGCGATAGAACACCCAAAATTGACGTAAGAAGTTTTTACGCTGTTCAATCAGCCCTTGTTGTAAAGTCTCCAATGCTAAAAGCGGACGCCCAAGATTCATCGCAAGTGCGGTCAAAATTTCCTGATTTTCTACCGCACTTTCTGATTTCAACCAATCAACAGCCGTTTGTTCATTAGGCATAGACAGATTCCACACTTGGCATCGACTGTAAATAGTTGCTAACAAACTTGCCGAACTATCCGCTTGAAGTAAAAAATAAGTATTTGGACGAGGCTCTTCCAATGTTTTCAATAATGCATTAGCAGCCGCTTCCGTTAAACGTTCCGCACCTTGAACATACACCACTTTATTGCCGTTTTGTTGTGCGTGCTGCGCAACAATTTCATTAATGTCGCGTACTTGATCGACGCCAATATCCTTACCGTCAATGGGGCTTAATTCGTGATAATCTGGATGACTATGGGCTTGCATTAAATGACAAGAATGGCATTGACTACAAGGTTTATCGCCTTGAGCTACACACATTATTTTCTGTGCAAGTGTATTAAATAAACTCTCTACGCCTAAACCAGAATCAGCTTTAATTAGCACAGCATGATGCCCCAACCCTTCGTCAAAGGTTTGAGCAATTTGATGATAAATTGGCATTAGCCAAGGGTAAAGTGCGGTCATTTTTCCAGAAATTTTTGTGAATAACGAGGGCAATTATACACATTTTCAAACTGGCTTGACAAAATAGCAAAAAGCAAACGTTTACTTTTAATAAATAAGAAATAAATAGAGAAAATTTGAACCAAATGGTATTTTTTTGTTCAGTTTTATACTAGAATTCACGCCCCATTTATTTTTACTTGACAAAGGAAAATTTATTATGAAACTCGAAGCAAGCAAGCAAGCAAGCAAGCAAGCAAGCAGAAGTTTAAAAAATCATTTATTGTAAGTCTATTTTTTTCTATTCTTTATACCTCTCCGCTTTTGGCTGTTGATTACGTTTACGACAAAACCAAGCTCACTGATGATGAAATTACCCGCTTAAAAAAACTCCGCGATAGAAATAGTGAATATTGGAAAGATGATCTATTCAGGCTTGATATACCAAAAGAAACTGGTCTCCGTCATGACATTAAGGGGGCAGCAACAGGAAATTTCTCGTATCCAGTTATTGGTTCATACTATAATGATAAACCTATTGATCCTGACAAAAAGATCTCTTTTTTCGACAGCCCTTATACACCCGGCTACACGGCTGCTTTCGTACAGGGATTTGGCGTTAAAGAAAGAAATGGCAATACGGAAGAACAAGCTAAACAATTTATCGATGAATTTAGAACAAGATTAAAAAAAGGTACTTACTTCCATTCGTTAGGATTTTTTTATTCAGATGGAATGCCCTACACCTGGCTGTATGAATTTTATAAGAATGATATTTTCAATTCTTATAAAGTAGTAAAACATAGCAATATTAACAGTGAAATTCTTGCTGTTGGTAATGTTGCTGATTTGTATTATAAACACTACATACGTAGTCCAATACCGTTATATGCAGATTGGTCTATACTCACTCTCCCCCTTCCTAGATTAAAAGTTTCCGAAAATTCCCATGTCATTGGGCAAATTATTCATCTTTACCGAGTAGACTTAGAGAATTCTCTTTGGGAGCCTCGTTGGGATTCTGATGTCAGTTATTTGAATTTAAACAATGGTCATATTCGTTTTAATACCAAAAATGACAGCCTTGTTGTAGGCGAAAGTCGCATTAGACCACCCCCCGATAATGCCTTATTACCCGAAAAATCTTTGAAAAGAGAAGGCAATGATATAGGTTATCATAGTAACTCAGAATACATTTATCAGAATAGCTCGGAAGACCATTATGCGGATTATTCGAGTATTCACTTTGCTTATGATTTAAGCGAAAGAGAGGCTGACAAGCCCGTATTAACGTTAAAAAGCAAAGTAACAGGGAAAACGGCTATTGTTTTTGAAGAAAAAGCCTTAAACAATTTAAAAAACCTGACTTACCGACAACTCATCAAAACAGAAACCGATGTTGAACCGAATGCGTTTTATCTTTTAGAAGAATATAAAAAAGGCAGATATCGTTTATTTTTACAACAATGTCCAAACGGTTTTTGTATCGGTGTAGAAAAACTCGCAATTCCAACTCATCTTGTCGCCTCCTATGCACAACAAGCCCAAGCCGCCAATACCTTATTCGCCTTGCGTTTGAACGACAAAAACAGCGATATTTTTGACCGCACTTTGCCACGCAAAGGCTTGTGGTTGCGTTTAATTAGCGGTCACTTAAGTCAAGATGTACAAGGTAAAACCGCGCCAGTAGAAGGAAATCGTAAAGGCATACAACTTGGTGGCGATGTTTTCTCCTTACAGAATCAAGACTACCAATTTTCCTTTGGTTTAATGGGTGGACAAGCAGAACAACGTAGTACTTTTCGTAATCCAGATACAGGCAATGTTACAACAGGAAGTATGAAAGGCTTTGGCGCAGGCGTTTATGTCACTTGGCATCAGCTTCAAGATAAGCAAACAGGGGCATATATTGACAGCTGGGTACAATATCAACGCTTCCGCCACCGCATTAACACTGAAGATGGCACAGAAAGTTTTACTTCAAAAGGTATCACCGCCTCAATTGAAGCGGGTTACAACGCGTTATTAGCAGAACACTTAACGGGGAAAGGCACTCAAATTCGTTTTTACCTACAACCACAGGCACAATTGACTTATTTGGGTGTAAATGGCGGCTTAACCGATAGTGGTAATAGTAAAGTGAATTTACTTGGCTCTCGCCAATTACAAAGCCGAGTGGGCGTTCAAGCTAAAGCGCAATTTTTACTCAATAAAAATATCGTCATTCAGCCTTTCGCCGCTGTGAACACGCTTTACCACAGCAAACCGTTCGGCGTGGAAATAGACGGAGAGCGTCGAGTAATAAACAACAAAACCGCGATTGAAAGCCAATTTGGTATAGCAGTGAAAATCAAATCTCACTTAACTTTACAAGCCACATTCAATCGCCAAACAGGCAAACATCACCACGCTAAACAAGGTGCGTTGAATTTACAGTGGACGTTTTAAGCTTAGTAGTAACAAAAAAATCGGCAGGAAAATTTTCTGCCGATTTTTTATTTTAAAAGTG
>NZ_KV833450.1:73707-74008 GCF_001837655.1 Haemophilus sp. HMSC071C11
CAAACAGGCAAACATCACCACGCTAAACAAGGCGCGTTGAATTTACAGTGGACGTTTTAAGTTTAGTAGTAACAAAAAAATCGGCAGGAAAATCTTCTGCCGATTTTTTTATTCTGAAAGTGCGGTCATTTTTCGTTTTATTTCCACCAATTTTTTACCGCTATTTCGATATCAGCCAATGTAGGGTGGGCGTAAGCCCACGCGTATTATTAATAACATTCTTTTTTTCGTGGGCTTACGCCCACCCTACAAGGTTAACCTTACAAGCAACATTCAATCGCCAAACAGGCAAACATCACCA
>NZ_KV833450.1:74108-129291 GCF_001837655.1 Haemophilus sp. HMSC071C11
GGGCTTACGCCCACCCTACGAGCTTAACCTTACAAGCTACATTCAATCGCCAAACAGGCAAACATCATCACGCTAAACAAGGTGCGCTGAATTTACAGTGGACGTTTTAAGTTAAGTTGTAACAAAAAAATCGGCAGGAAATTTTCTGCCGATTTTTTATTTTAAAAGTGCGGTCATTTTTCGTTTGATTTCCACCAATTTTTTACCGCTCTTTCGATATCAGCTTGAACAAGTTCAATACTCTGCTCAGCATTAATTACGACTGCTTTTGGATTCTCTTTTACTAACGCTAAATAGCGTGCTCGAGTGCGATGGAAAAAATCTAAATCCATTTGCTCAATACGATCTAATTCACCACGTCCACGAGCTCGCGCTAAACCGACAATTGGATCTATATCCAAATAAATTGTGAGATCTGGCTCAAAATCACCTAATACGGTTTCTTTCAAAGTAAGCATAAAATGCGGATCTAATTGACGTCCGCCACCTTGATACGCCTGAGATGACATATCGTGACGATCGCCCACCACCCATTTCCCTTGCATTAACGCAGGTTTAATTATGTTATCCACCAACTGAATACGAGCCGCATAAAGCATTAATAACTCTGCTTTATCTGTCACGGGTTCTTCGGTTTCATGTTTGATGAGATGACGTAATTTCTCAGCCAGTGGCGTTCCACCCGGTTCGCGTGTAAACACGACATCTTGAATACCAAGTTCATGCAAGACTTGCACAACAGACTGATGAGCGGAGCTTTTCCCCGCACCTTCTAAGCCCTCAATGACAATAAACTTTCCTTTCATATTTTCTTCCGCACTTTTATTTGGCATTTTTCTGGCTGCGATACCAGCGTAAATATTCTTGCACCGCTTTGTTATGTTCATTCAAATTTCGGGTAAATTTATGCCCACCAGAACCATCTGCCACAAAATAATAGAAATCTGTTTTTTCAGGTTTTGCAACAGCCTGTAACGAACTTTCACTTGGCATAGCAATAGGCGTTGGCGGCAATCCATCAATCACATAAGTATTATAAGGCGTTGGGGTTTCTAAATCTTTTTTACGAATATTACCGCTGTAATTCTCACCCATACCATAAATTACCGTTGGATCCGTTTGTAATTTCATTTTTGCTTTTAAGCGGTTGATAAATACAGAGGCTACTTTTGCCCTCTCATTAGCAATACCCGTTTCTTTTTCCACGATAGAAGCCAAAATCAACATTTCATAAGGGTTCGCCAAAGGTAAATCCTCGTCGCGCTCGTTCCAAGCCTTATTTAACGCCTTTTTCATTCGCTCAGCCGATCGCTTAAGTAGCTCTAAGTCTGTGGATTTAGGCGTATAATTATAAGTATCAGGATAAAGCCAACCTTCCACATTTTTTAGTTCAAGATTTTGACCAATATCAGGCAAGTCAAGTAATGTGAAAATTTCTTCGTTACTCTTATCTTTCAAGGTTTGCACCAAGTGCGGTGCATTTTCAAGATCTTTTCGCCAATCTTTAAAGGTTTTTCCTTCAATCCATTTTACATTGAACTGCACTTCTTTACCGGAATTGAGCAAATCCAGTAAATCTTGCACAGTTTTAACATTCTCAAGAGAATAAGTCCCTGCTTTTATTTTATTTAGCTCAGGTTTCAACTTAAGCAAATAAGGCAATAATTTCCCATCATCAATTAACTTTTCTTGCTCAAAAAGTGCGGCTAATTTTAAACCTGTTGTGCCACGTTCAATAGTTAAAAGTTGATCTGCCTGCACATTTACTGGTGTTTTTACAAATTCAGTCATTTTGTAATAAGCAAAACTCGCCACGCCCGCTAAAATAAAAATTAAAAGTAAAATCGCAATTAAAAATTTCTTCATAAGCTATAAGAAAGAGAAAATAAAAAACAACAAAAGGGGCAATTAAGCCCCTTTATTTTTGATACTTTGTTATTTATTAAAATACTGAATATTCGCTCTTTTACGCAATGCTTTAACCCAATCGTTCGTCGCATCTTGTAATTGAGTATTTACTAAACGTTCATATGCTTTTTGTGTGTAGGCTTCTGCTGTAAGATCGCCATCACGTACGCCAGTTACTTCCAAAATATGCCAACCAAACTCAGTTTTAAATGGTGCAGAAATCACACCTTGTTTACTTTTCATGACGGTTTGCGCAAACTGTGGTGCATAAGTTTCTGGGAACGCATAACCTAAACTACCGCCATTCGCACCCGATAAATAATCTTTAGAATATTTTAAAGCCGCATCAGCAAAAGTTGTTTTACCTGCAATAATATCAGAACGAATTTTAGCTAATTGTTTTTTTGCTTGAGCATCATTTAACAATGGATTAAGTTTTAACAAAATGTGACGCACTTCGTATTCTTTACCTGTAACTTTTTGTGCAGTGCCTTGTGATTTTGCCTCATCCAACATTTTTTGACCAAGTGCAACCACTTCTTCACGCGTTACATCAATACTTTCTTGAATAGCTTTGTTACGTACAGCCCCCATCACCATTTGATTGGCAATTTGCTGACGGAATGTATTTAATGAAATGCCTTGATAATCTAACGCATCCAAAAATTGACCATAAGTTAAGCCATTTCTAGCTGCAGTGTCTTCCACAACACGATCGATTTCACGAGGATCAATTTTCACACCAGATTCTTGAATCGCTTTTTGCACTAAAAGATCATCAATAATTTTATCAAGTGCACTTTGGCGATCGCCTTTTTTACCCATATTGGCACGAACTTGGCTTTCTAAAATAGGAATACCATCTACTGTCGCGACAACACGTTCCTCCGCTTGTGCCATAGAAGTAAAAGCAACACAACCTAAAGTAGCCAATAAAAAAGATTTTAGAATAAATTTTTTCATTTTCATCTCATCAAAAAAGAGTCCATAACGTTGGTTAGAGTAACAATTCTATTGAAGGTTCACAATAGATAAGATTTATTTCCCTAGAATAGCAACTTCGTAACAGCCATCTTGTTTTTCAGTACGAACTTGTACAAGTTCATCACGGCTTGTTGGCACATTTTTACCTACGTAATCAGCACGAATGGGTAATTCACGATGGCCACGATCAACAAAAATCACTAATTCAATTTTTGCAGCACGACCAAAATCAGTAAGCGCATCCATTGCCGCTCGAATGGTTCGACCAGTAAACAACACATCATCAACCAAAATGACGGTTTTATCTTGAATATTCAAATATTGTGATGAACCACTATAAACTGGCATTTTATCTTCCTGATCAACCAAAGTTAAATCATCTCGATAAAAGGTAATATCCAGTTCCATTGAAGGTAAATTTATACCACTTAACTCTTCAACTCGACGTTGTAATAATTCTGCAATTTCCGCGCCACGGCGTTTAATTCCAACAATAACAAGATCATCTAAGGTTTGATGTTTTTCAATAATTTCGTGAGAAATACGCGAAATTGTGCGAAGAAAACGATCATGATCAATAATAATTTTTTCCATTTTTCCCAGCTTTATCAATAGTATTTCAATGCACAAAGTATAAAGAAAATACGCCTAAAAAGCGACGGCATTTGCACCATGTTTCTTGTTCGTTATACTATCCAAAACATTCCATCAAAGGAAATAAAATTATGCACTACTCTATTCAAGATTTTATTCAACTCATCGCCCAACTTCGCAATCCAAATGGCGGATGCCCTTGGGATTTAAAACAAAATTATGAATCCATGATTCCTTGTTTAACGGAAGAAACTTACGAAGTAATCGAAGCCATTGAGAAAAAAGACATACCAAATTTACGTGAAGAATTAGGGGATTTATTGTTGCAAGTCGTTTTCTTCAGCCAGCTTGCAACGGAAGATAAATACTTTACTTTTGACGATGTGTTACAAGATATCGCTGAAAAAATTGTACGCCGTCATCCTCACGTGTTTGGTGATGCAAAAGCGGGGGACGAAACAGAAGCCCTTTCCCGTTGGAACGAAATGAAAGCCAAAGAAAAACAAGGTAAAAGTGAAGAAACCTCTATTTTAGATAATGTGCCTCGTGCTTTGCCTTCTCTTACGCGAGCGGCAAAATTACAAAAACGTTGTTCAAAAGTAGGGTTTGATTGGGAAGAAATTTCACCCGTATTTGACAAAGTGCGGGAAGAATTAGAAGAAGTTCAAGCTGAAATTAACCGCACTTCGATTGAACAAAATAAAGTGGAAGAGGAAATCGGCGATTTATTGTTCGCAACCGTCAATCTTGCTCGCCACTTAAAATGTGATCCTGAAGATGCATTGCGGAAAGCAAATTTAAAATTTGAACGTCGTTTTCGAGCAGTAGAGCAAGCGGTTCAACAACAAGGTAAGCAAGTGAATAATGTGCCACTTATTGAATTAGATTTGTTATGGGATGAAGTGAAAAAACAAGAAAACTAATTGAGAAGTGCGGTAAAAATTTCTCTCATTTTTTACCGCACTTTCTTCGTTAAAGTTGCTGAATATCCAGTGCCATTTGGTCTAGCATTTCATAACGTTTACGATACATAGAACGTTTTTTACTTGCGATATCTTCTAATTGTTTGCGTTCAATATGCAAAGGTAATTGCCAATAGTTATGGCGATATTCTCCTTGGTTTTCTTGCCAAAATTCATCGTAATTAAACAAAATCTTACTGCGAGCAGAAAGACGGTATTTTCCTTGTGCTTTGTGCGGAATGCCCACTAACTCACATTGCCATTTTTCAGCAAGCATTTTGAACGCATTAACCAACATAAACATTGGTCGCATACCGTGTAATGCTTTCGTAGCCTGTTTCACAAGTTCTTGTGCATTGTCGCTTGAGGGGCCTTGAATTGAGGCGATAAGCAATTTATTCGGGCTTAAAAAAGTGAAAGACGCATCATATACTCGTTCGTTATTTTGATTGCGAATATTAATAGAAAAATATCCTTCAAAGGGATCGATATGATTAATACTCAACGATAAACGCAAATCCTCAGTTAATTGGGTTAGCACGATATGTTGTTGATCTAATAATTGTTGGCAAAGCGAACGTCCCATTTTTTCTTCTGCCAAACGTAAATTCTCCGTAATCGCCGTTAAACGTTCTGAAGCAGAAAAACGTTTATCGCAAAAGGTCGTCAGAATTGTATTAGTACGATAATAATCTTGTGTAAATAAAGACTGCCATTGCGTTTCTGTATTAAGGAAATCCACTAATTGATGACATTGCTTTTGATATAACCATTTATAGCCATAATAGCGTAATTTTTCCCGCACTTGTTTAAGAAAAGGGCGATCCTTAGAATAAGGATACATTTGAACGTAAGTGGGGAAAATAAAATGATTTTTCGTGGACATAACTCAATATTTTGTGAAATTTAATAAAATTTTTCGTTATTTTAGCCATTATCACTTCATTTGCCAAAATTCTTTTTTGTTTAAAACCCACTTTATAACTCAGATTTTGTTATAATCTTTTCCTTGAATTCCTTTTTCCCTACCCCAATATTTACCCAAATTATCGGAACGAAATTATAAGAGAGACCAATTATGGCGAAGAATACCCAACGTACAATGCCCGTATTGCCATTACGCGATGTTGTCGTTTTTCCTTATATGGTGATGCCACTTTTTGTAGGGCGCGTAAAATCAATTAATGCCCTTGAAGAAGCGATGAACGATGACAAACAGATTCTTTTGGTATCCCAAAGAGAAGCTGATTTGGAAGAACCTACCCCTGAAGATTTATTTGATGTGGGTACCATTGCTAACATTATTCAGTTATTAAAATTACCTGATGGCACAGTAAAAGTGCTAGTTGAAGGTCAAAATCGCGCGAAAATTAACAGTCTTGAAGACGGCGAAAAGTGCTTTTCCGCCCAAATTACCCCTATCGAAACCACTTATGGCGATGAACAAGAGTTAGTGGTGGCAAAAAGTGCGGTACTTTCTGAGTTTGAAAATTATCTTACCCTCAACAAAAAAGTGCCTACAGATATTCTCAATGCCCTTCAACGTATTGATGATGTTGATCGCTTAGCTGACACAATGGCTGCCCATCTCCCTGTAAGCATTCGCCATAAACAAAATGCGTTAGAACTCGCTAATGTGCAAGAACGTTTAGAATATTTGCTTGGTATGATGGAATCAGAGGCTGATATTCTCCAAGTGGAAAAACGGATTCGCGGTCGTGTAAAAAAACAAATGGAGAAAAGCCAGCGTAACTATTATTTGAACGAGCAAATTAAAGCCATTCGTAAAGAAATGGATGGTGGCGAAAATGAAGATACCATTGATGAAGTTGAACAACTGCATCAAAAGGTGGAAGCGGCAGGCATGCCAGCTGATGTGCGTGACAAAGTAGAAAATGAATTACAAAAACTTAAAATGATGTCTGCCATGTCTTCTGAAGCAACGGTAATACGCAGTTATATTGAATGGATGATCCAAGTGCCTTGGCATCAACGTTCTAAAGTGAAAAAAGACATTGTTAAAGCACAGCAAGTTTTAGATACCGATCACTATGGTTTAGATCGCGTAAAAGAACGCATTCTTGAATATTTAGCAGTACAAGCGCGTTTAAACAAAGTGAAAGGCCCGATTCTTTGTTTAGTTGGCCCTCCAGGTGTAGGTAAAACTTCTCTTGGTCAGTCTATTGCCAATGCTACTGGTCGTAAATATGTACGTATGGCATTAGGCGGCGTGCGTGATGAAGCAGAAATCCGTGGTCACCGTAAAACCTATATTGGTGCATTGCCAGGTAAATTAATTCAAAAGATGGCAAAAGTGGGCGTAAAAAATCCATTATTCTTGCTTGATGAAATCGACAAAATGGCATCCGATATGCGAGGTGATCCTGCATCAGCGTTGCTTGAAGTATTAGATCCCGAGCAAAACACCACGTTTAACGATCACTATTTAGAAGTGGATTATGATCTTTCTGATGTGATGTTTGTGGCAACATCAAACTCTATGAATATTCCAGGCCCATTATTGGATCGTATGGAAGTTATTCGTCTTTCTGGTTATACAGAAGATGAAAAACTTAATATCGCAATGCGCCATTTATTAGCAAAACAAATTGAACGTAATGGTTTGAAGAAAGGCGAACTTACCGTAGAAGAAAGTGCAATTTTAGATATTATCCGCTATTACACACGTGAAGCGGGCGTACGTGGATTAGAACGTGAAATTTCAAAAATCTGCCGTAAAGCCGTGAAAAATTTATTAGTAAATCCAAAACTTAAATCTATCACGGTAAATTCAGATAATCTGCACGATTATCTTGGCGTAAAACGTTTTGAATTTGGTAAAGCTGACACGCAAAACCGTATTGGCGAAGTAACTGGTTTAGCTTGGACAGAAGTGGGCGGCGATTTACTCACTATTGAAACTGCCTCTGTTGTGGGCAAAGGAAAACTTTCTTTCACTGGTTCATTAGGCGATGTGATGAAAGAATCCATTCAAGCGGCAATGACCGTTGTGCGTGCTCGTGCGGATAAACTGGGTATCAATGCTGAATTCCACGAAAAACGTGACATTCACATTCACGTGCCAGATGGTGCAACACCAAAAGATGGCCCAAGTGCAGGTATTGCAATGTGTACTGCATTAATTTCTTGTTTAACAGGTAATCCTGTGCGTGCTGATGTGGCAATGACAGGAGAAATCAGTTTACGTGGTAAAGTATTACCAATCGGTGGATTAAAAGAAAAACTTCTTGCGGCACATCGTGGCGGAATTAAAACCGTATTAATTCCAAAAGAGAACGTTAAAGATCTTGAAGAAATTCCAGAAAACGTAAAACAAAATCTTGCAATTCATGCGGTAGAAACCATTGATGAAGTGCTTGGTTTTGCATTGGAAAATCCACCAGAGGGCATTGAGTTTGTTAAAGTGAAGGCTAAACCTAAAGCACCACGCCGTAAAGTGACGAGTAAATCAGAAAGAGCGGTCAATTAATTGAATGTTTTAGGGCTTGTGAAAACAAGCCCTTTTATTGATTTTAGAGATGATAATTTCATCTTTACACAAGGTTAATTTATACTTTTCCAAATTGAAAACTTGTTAATAACACAATGCTAAAACTTCCCCCACTTTCCCTTTATATACACATTCCTTGGTGCGTTCAAAAATGCCCTTATTGTGATTTTAATTCGCACGCACAAAAAGGCGATATACCAGAACAAGACTATATTTATCATCTTCTGCAAGATTTGCAGGCTGATTTGCAACGCTTTAAAGATTCTATTCAACAACGAAAACTCCATTCAATTTTTATTGGTGGCGGTACACCAAGTTTGTTCTCGGCAGAAAGCATTGCGTATCTCTTAAAAGAAATAAAAAAACAGATTGATTTTGAAGATAATATTGAAATCACATTAGAAGCTAATCCTGGCACGGTAGAAGCTGAACGTTTTAAAGGTTATGTATCCGCAGGCATTATGCGAATTTCTATGGGAATTCAAAGTTTCAATGATGATAAATTACAACGTCTTGGGCGGATTCATAATGCAGCAGAGGCAAAAAGTGCGGTCAATTTAGCGAAAGTTTCTGGGCTAAAAAGTTTCAATTTAGATTTAATGCACGGTTTGCCTAACCAAACGTTGGAAGAAGCCTTAGATGATCTTCGTCAAGCAATTGAGCTATCTCCTCCCCATATTTCTTGGTATCAGCTGACTATTGAACCAAATACGATGTTTGCTTATCGCCCACCTAAATTACCAGATGATGACGCACTTTGGGACATTTTTGAGCAAGGTCACCAACTTTTAACGATGGCAGGCTACCAGCAATATGAAACGTCTGCTTACGCAAAAGCGGGTTTTCAATGTAAACATAATTTGAATTATTGGCGATTTGGGGATTATTTAGCCATTGGCTGTGGCGCACACGGGAAATTGACGTTTCCGACTGGCGAGATTACTCGCTTTTCTAAAACCAAGCACCCGAAAGGTTATTTGCGTGGCGAATATCTTTACGAAGAAAAAAACGTGCCAGAAATTGACCGCCCTTTTGAGTTTTTTATGAATCGCTTTCGTTTGTTAGAAGCGGTTCCCAAACAAGAATTTGAAGATTACACAGGCTTGTCGCAAAGTGCGGTGAAAAATCAAATTGATTTTGCCATTCAACAAAACTATATTGTGGAAAACGCTGATTCTTGGCAAATCACTGAGCACGGCAAGTTATTTCTCAATGAACTATTGGAATTATTTTTAACTGAAGAATAGCCTAATCGTGAAATAGTCTAGTCGTGAAAGAACATTGCTTGAGAAAAACGCCCGCTAAAAAATTATACTTGTTTATTAGATAGGCTCGTAATAAAGTAACGCAATCGTTTACTTATTGAAATAAGGAAAAGAAATGAATCAATTAGAAATGAAAAAACTCGCCGCACAAGCTGCATTAGAATATGTAACAGCTGACACAATTGTTGGCGTGGGCAGTGGCTCCACAGTGAACTGCTTTATTGAAGCTTTGGGTACAATCAAAAATAAAATTCAAGGCGCAGTTGCGGCTTCAAAAGCATCAGAAGAATTATTACGTAAACAAGGGATCGAAGTATTTAATGCAAATGATGTCTCTAGCTTAGATATTTATGTGGATGGTGCAGATGAAATCAATCCACAAAAAATGATGATTAAAGGCGGCGGTGCGGCACTTACTCGTGAAAAAATCGTTGCGGCATTAGCGAAAAAATTTATTTGTATTGTAGATTCTAGTAAACAAGTAGATGTGTTAGGTTCGACTTTCCCATTGCCAGTTGAAGTTATTCCAATGGCTCGTTCACAAGTGGGCAGAAAATTAGTCGCACTTGGTGGCGCACCTGAGTATCGTGAAGGCGTGGTTACAGATAATGGCAATGTGATTTTAGATGTACACAACTTCAGTATTTTAAATCCAGTTGAAATGGAAAAAGAATTAAACAATGTTGCAGGTGTCGTCACTAATGGGATATTCGCATTGCGTGGCGCAGATGTTGTAATCGTCGGCACGCCTGAAGGTGCCAAAATTATTGACTAATTCATAATAAAAATCATAAGGAAGCAAATATGACAAACAAAGTTTCACTCGACAAATCAAAAATTAAATTTGTATTGTTTGAAGGTGTGCATCAAAGCGCACTTGATACGCTCCACGCGGCAGGCTATAGCAATATTGATTACTATAAAAAAGCACTGGATGGTGATGAATTAAAAGAAGCCATTAAAGATGCACATTTTATCGGATTACGTTCTCGCACCCATTTAACCGCAGAAATGATTGAAGCCGCACCCAAATTAATCGCAGTAGGCTGTTTCTGTATTGGCACCAACCAAGTGGATTTAAATGCAGCAAAAGCACGTGGTATTCCTGTATTTAATGCGCCATTCTCAAACACTCGTTCCGTCGCAGAACTTGTATTAGGCGAGATTTTATTACTTATGCGTAATGTGCCACAGGCTAATGCCGAAGTACATCGTGGTGTTTGGAATAAATCCGCGACTGGCTCTTATGAAGTGCGGGGTAAAAAATTAGGCATTATTGGTTACGGCCACATTGGTTCACAATTAAGTATTATTGCCGAATCATTAGGCATGGATGTGTATTTCTATGATATTGAAAATAAACTTCCGCTCGGTAATGCAAAACAGGTTCGTAGCCTTGAAGAATTACTCAGTTCTTGCGATGTGGTTTCATTACATGTGCCAGAACTGCCCTCCACCAAAAACGTAATGAACGCAACGCGTATCGCACAATTAAAACAAGGGGCAATTTTGATCAATGCTGCGCGTGGCACTGTGGTAGATATTGATGCTCTCGCTCAAGCCTTAAAAGACGGGAAACTTCAGGGTGCCGCAATTGATGTATTCCCCGTTGAACCTGCTTCAATTAATGAAGAATTTGTCTCGCCATTACGCGAATTTGATA
Source organism: Haemophilus sp. HMSC071C11 (assembly GCF_001837655.1). Classification (NCBI taxonomy): domain Bacteria; kingdom Pseudomonadati; phylum Pseudomonadota; class Gammaproteobacteria; order Pasteurellales; family Pasteurellaceae; genus Haemophilus; species Haemophilus sp. HMSC071C11. Next base: position 84,996 of record NZ_KV833450.1, read on the forward strand.
ATGTGATTTTAACGCCACATATTGGCGGCTCAACAGCGGAAGCACAAGAAAATATCGGTTTTGAAGTGGCAGGCAAATTTGTTAAATATTCAGATAATGGCTCAACCCTTTCTTCGGTAAACTTCCCAGAAGTCTCTTTACCAGAGCACGAGGGAACAAAACGCTTATTGCATATTCATGAAAATCGCCCTGGTATATTGAACAAACTGAACCAAATTTTCGTCGAAGCCAACCTCAATATTGCCGCACAATATTTACAAACTGACCCGAAAATTGGTTACGTTGTCGTTGATGTAGAAACGAATGATGCATCACCATTACTGACAAAATTGAAGGAAATTGATGGCACAATTCGTGCTAGAGTACTTTACTAAATAGAAAAAAGATCAGGGTAATGCCTGATCTTTTTTGCTTTCTTATTCAGTAATCGAATAAGGTAACTGCACTCGCTCTAACAGTATTTCATTACTCGGCAATCTAAATTGTTGCTCTGAATCCATGTCATTATTCATCACAACTTGCAACCATAAAATACCGTCTAAATTGACCGCACTTGTAATCGTGCCAGTCTTACGCCAATTGGCTTCAAGCTGCATTTCGATTTCACTGCCAATTTCCACTTCCTGCTGAGTTTGCGCTTTAAAAATAAACATTGCACGTTTGTTTGCCCCACGATATTTCGCACGTGCCACGGTTTCTTGCCCAATATAACAGCCTTTGGTAAAAGAAATTGCTTGCTCAACGGCCTGTAAATTTAGTGCTTGTGGGATAAATTCATTTTGTGTTTGCGGACTTAAATTTGGCAATCCTGCTTGAATATCGGCTACTTCCCAAATTTTTTCATCGCCATTAAAATTCACGGGTAATTCAGTTTCATTTAATAAAATTGAACGCTGTCCATCAATTTCCAATGAAAAGTGCGGTGTAATTTTTCCACATTTTTCACCTATTACGCCGATGATTTGCCAATCACGTAAATCAAAACTAACTTTGGAAAATACCGCATATTTTTTCAAAGCATCCAGAGCGCTTGGCAAAATATCTTTCTTAACGAGCAAAAAGACTTGTTCACTACTTACTTTAAACAAACGGTAAATTGCATTCATTTTACCTTTTGGGTCGCAGTGAGCTGTAAGCGTCGTTGCGCCACTCGCTAATCGCACAACATCAGAAGTTAATTGCCCTTGCAAATATTTTTCTACATCCGCACCCTGTACTTCAATCAGTTGATATTGAGTAAGAGAAATAAATTGAGACATTCTGCTTTCCTATTCTAAATTCTGAATTTGCTCACGCATTTGTTCGATAAGCACTTTTAATTCCACCGCAGAAGCCGTGATATCCGCATTAATGGATTTAGACGCAAGGGTATTGGATTCACGATTCAATTCTTGCATCATAAAATCTAATTTACGACCAACTGCACCGCCTTTTTTCAAAATATTCGTGGTTTCTTTCACGTGCATTTGTAAACGATCGAGTTCTTCCGCCACATCAACACGTTGAGCGAGTAAAATCATTTCTTGTTCCACACGCTGTGGATCAAGATTAAGTTGAGCATCTTCAAAACGTTGCAATAACCGTTCACGCTGCCATTGTAAAACTGCTGGCATTTGTGATCGCACTTTATCCGCTTCTACTGCAATGGCATCTAAGCGTTGTTGAATAATATCGTTCAGTTTTTCCCCTTCACGACCACGCATTGCAATAAAATCGGTCAGTAAATCATCAAAGGCTGTCAATAAATCTTGACTAATCGCATCTAAATCTTGCTCTTGCGCTTCCACCACCCCCGGATAACGCAACACGTCTGTCAAATTAATTTCACCTTCTCCAGCTTGAGTTTTAATCCATTGCAAAGATTGAATGACTTGATTCGCAAGTTCTTTATTTAAATTCAATTCAGCATTTGTTTGTTTTTTTGTTTCAATACGCAAAGAACATTCAATTTTCCCGCGAGTAAGACTTTGACGAAGTTTCTCACGCAACGTGTTTTCTAATCCGCGAAATTGCTCGGGTAAACGGAAAAAGTTTTCTAAATAACGTTGATTGACGGAACGAATTTCCCATACCGCATCGCCCCAATCTTTTTTCACTTCAAGGCGTGCAAAAGCGGTCATACTGTAAATCATAAGCTCTCCTATTTTGTCTTAGCTTTGTCTTAGTTGATTCGCTAAGTATTGTAACGAGATGAACACAGAAAGGGAAAAGAAAATTAACACAATAAAAATCTAGAAAATTATACCTCTTAAGTAAACATTTTTGATAAATTTTAACGATAGTAAAAATGTACTAAAAACACAATTTTTTTCAAAAAAATTGCTTTTTTTAATTTTAAAGTGTATTTTTAAGGCAATATAAAATCTAATAACATTTGAGCGAGCATATACAATATGAATTTTATCTGCACTTACCATCATCACCACACCTGATTATCTTTCAGGCGTGATTGTATGTTTGGAAGATAATAAAATATCTTCCGAGTGTAATAAAAATCAGTGTAAAAGCAATAAATACCCCCTCGGAAGGCAATTTTCGAGGGGTTTTCTTTTATCTCAACTTTAAAATAGGAAAAACATTATGACAAACACAACAATGCAACCAAACCGCCTTCGTATTGCTTTGCAAAAAAAAGGGCGTTTAAGCCAGGATTGTGCCATATTACTTAAACAATGTGGCGTGAAAATTAATTGGAATGAACAACGTTTAATCGCTTATGCGGAAAATTTGCCGATTGAAATTCTTCGCGTACGTGATGATGATATTCCTGGATTGATTTTTGATGGCGTAGTGGATCTTGGGATTATTGGCGAAAATGTGTTAGAAGAGGAAGAGCTTGGTCGCCGTGCAGCAAATGAAACAGTTACATACAAAAAACTTCGCCAACTTGATTTTGGTGATTGTCGTCTATCACTTGCGGTTGATCGCGATTGTCATTATGAGAATGTGAAAGATCTTGCTAATAGGCGTATTGCAACTTCTTACCCGCATTTGCTCAAACGTTATATGAATGAGAATGGGGTGTCGTTTAAAAGTTGTTTATTAAATGGTTCAGTAGAAGTCGCACCTAGTGCGGGTATTGCTTATGCGATTTGCGATTTAGTATCATCAGGGGCAACGCTTGAAGCAAATGGCTTAAAAGAAGTGGACGTGATTTATCGTTCTAAAGCTTGTTTAATTCAGCGTGCTGAACCGCTTGAATCAACTAAACAAGCTCTTGTGGATAAACTACTCACTCGTATTCAAGGTGTACAGCAGGCAGCAGAAAGTAAATATATTATGCTCCACGCTCCGAAAGAAAAACTTGAAAAAATCACTGCGCTTTTACCTGGCGTTGAAAATCCGACCATTTTACCATTAGCCAGTGATACAACTCGGGTAGCAATGCACGTAGTGAGCCAAGAAAATTTATTTTGGGAAACAATGGAACAGTTAAAAGAGGCAGGAGCTAGTTCAATTTTAGTGTTACCAATTGAGAAGATGATGGAGTAAATGTAGTGCGAGCTTTGACTCGCCATTTAAATAATCAATATCTCAAAATGGTGGGTTATCATCCATTTTACGGATACAAAGGAAAATAAACAATGCAAACAATTATTTGGAATCATTTATCAGAAACTGAAAAACGCAAAGTCATTATGCGTCCAGTCCAACAAAATGGGGAAAACATTCAGCAGGCAGTTAATGCCATTCGTGAAAATGTGGCATACAATGGCGATCGGGCGTTATTTGAACTCTGTGAAAAATTTGATGGCGTGAAGTTAGATAAACTCATTGTTTCGGCAGATGAAATTCAAGCGGCAAGCAGTCGGATTTCTGTAAAACTTCGCAATGCGATTGAGCAAGCCAAAACGAACATTGAAGCCTTTCACAAAGCACAGCAAAATCAGGAAATTGACCTAGAGATCCAAGAAGGCGTGCGTTGCCAAGTTGTGACTCGTCCAATTTCTTGTGTAGGGCTTTATATTCCGGGTGGTTCAGCACCGCTGTTTTCCACCGTATTGATGTTAGCTATTCCTGCTAAAATTGCAGGTTGTAAAAAAATCGTGCTTTGTTCACCGCCACCGATCTCAGATGAAATTCTCTACACTGCTCATCTTTGCGGTGTGGAAACTATCTACGCTATAGGTGGTGCTCAAGCAGTTTTTGCGATGGCTCAAGGCACGGAAAGTGTGGCGAAAGTAGATAAAATTTTCGGACCTGGAAACGCATTTGTGACAGAAGCAAAACGTCAGGTAGCACAAAATAGTACGGCGATTGATATGCCAGCGGGACCTTCAGAAGTGTTAGTAATTGCAGATGAATCGGCAGATCCTGAATTTGTGGCAAGCGATTTACTCTCTCAAGCGGAACATGGGGCAGATAGCCAAGTGATTTTGGTGGCGACCTGTGAAACTCTGGCAAAAGAGACCGCACTTGCGATTGAACGCCAACTTGCTCTATTACCTCGTGCTGAAACCGCTCGAAAAGCGTTAAACCACAGCCGTATTTTTATAGCAGAAAGCCTTGAACAAGCGGTAGAAATTAGCAATGAATATGCCCCTGAACATTTAATTGTGCAAACAAAAAACGCCCGTAAATTATTACCATATTTAGATAACGCAGGCTCAATTTTCTTAGGTGCATATTCGCCTGAAAGTATGGGCGATTATGCCAGTGGCACAAACCACGTTTTGCCTACTTATGGTTACACCAAAACTTATTCTAGTCTAGGATTAGCTGATTTTAGTAAGCGAATGACAGTACAAGAACTCACACCAAAAGGTTTTAAAAACCTTGCTGAAACGGTGGAAGTGATGGCAGAAGCTGAGCAATTGGCAGCACATAAAATGGCAGTAAGTGTAAGATTGGCGAAACTCAATATCTAAGATATTAATTGTAGATCTAAGCACGACACGTAAGCAGTCAAATTTTCATACAACAATACGAAATATGTATGAATGATTACAATTCGCACATTTTACAATGGAAGAAAACAATAATGACAATCACAACTTTATCCCGACAAAATATACAAGCCTTAACGCCATATCAATCCGCTCGAAAACTCGGCGGCAATGGTACGATTTGGCTGAATGCAAATGAATATCCAACCTCGCCTGAATTTCAGCTTTCGGGTAAGGATTTAAACCGCTACCCCGAACCTCAGCCTCAAAGAGTGGTACAGGCTTATGCGAATTATGCGGGCGTTTCAACTGAAAATGTACTCGTTACTCGTGGCGGTGATGAAGGCATTGAATTGATAATCCACACTTTTTGCGAACCCAAACAAGATGCCATTTTATTCTGTCCTCCGACTTACGGAATGTATGCAGTGAGTGCTGAAACGGCAGGTGTGCTAAGTAAGACCGTGCCTTTAACTGACGATTTTCAGCTTAATTTGCCAGAAATCAAAAATCATCTTAATGATGTAAAAGTAGTCTTTGTATGCAGCCCAAATAATCCGACAGGTAATTTGCTCAAGCAATCAGATATACTCGATCTTTTGCAAATCACGGCAGGCAAAGCGATTGTGGTGGTGGACGAAGCCTATATTGAGTTCTGTCCTGAAGCAAGCGTTATTAATTTGCTTAAAAATTACCCGCACTTAGCAATTATCCGCACGCTCTCTAAAGCCTTTGCTTTAGCTGGATTGCGTTGTGGTTTTGTGTTAGCAAACCCTGAGCTAATTGACATCTTAAGTAAGGTAATCGCTCCATATCCTATCCCTGTGCCGAGTGCTGATCTTGCGGAACAAGCGTTAAGACCTGCGAACATCGCCACTGTTCAAGCTCTCACACAAGAACTTCTTTCCAATCGTCAATGGCTTGCTAAAGCTCTTTTAGTTTTACATCAAGTGGAAAAAGTGTATGAAAGTGAAGCTAATTATCTGTTGATCAAATGTCAAAACGGGCAAGCTGTGTTTAAGGCATTGTGGGAACAAGGAATTATTTTAAGAGACCAGAATAAGACATTGCATTTACAAAATTGTATTCGCATTACTGTGGGAACAAGGAATGAGTGTGAGAAAGTTGTTGAAGCAATTAAGGAGGTAAAATGAACCACCTCCTATTTAAGTCACAGAGCGATTCGAGATTATTTAGTTTTATACTGTTTGTATAAAGCAAATGATAAACCTCATACCATTCATATAACATACACGGAGAAAAATATGCAACCTACTCTTTTTATCGACCGAGACGGCACATTAATTGATGAACCAAAAACTGATTTCCAAATTGACAGTTTAGAGAAACTAAAATTAGAACCGAAAGTGATTCCCGCACTCCTCAGACTGAAAGCGAAATACCGTTTTGTGATAGTTTCTAATCAAGATGGGCTTGGTACGGATGCTTTTCCGCAAACAAATTTTGATAAGCCCCACAATGTAATGATGGCATTATTTGAATCTCAGGGCATTACCTTTGATGAAGTACTCATTTGCCCGCATAAGCCCGAAGAAAATTGTCTATGTCGCAAACCAAAAATTAAGTTGCTTGATCACTATATTCGTAAAAATTTATTCGATATTGACCGCTCTTTTGTCATTGGTGACCGAGAGACCGATGTGCAATTAGCAGAAAATCTAGGTATTCGAGCTATTCAATACGATCCACAGAAAATGAATTGGGATCTGATTGCAGAAAAATTGTTGGGGGAAACGGTCACAAACTGTGGCAAACGTCCGCCACGTTTTGCAGAAGTAATTCGTCAAACTAAAGAGACCGATATTAAAGTGCAGATTTGGCTAGATGAAGCTGGTGTAAATGAAATCAAAACTGGCGTTGGTTTTTTTGACCATATGCTCGATCAAATCGCCACACACGGTGGGTTTAGAATGAACGTGCAGTGTAAAGGCGATTTATGGATTGACGAACATCACACGGTGGAGGACACCGCTCTCGCCCTTGGACAAGCACTGAAACAAGCCATTGGTGACAAACGTGGTATTGCCCGTTTCGGCTTTGTGCTTCCAATGGACGAATGTAAAGCAGAATGTGCTTTAGATTTATCGGGCAGACCTTGGATCAAATTCAATGCCTGCTTTAAACGCGATAAAGTGGGCGATTTTAGTACGGAACTCACTGAACATTTCTTTCAATCTTTGGCATTTTCAATGCTTGCCACGATTCATTTAAATGTCACGGGTAATAACGATCATCATAAAATAGAGAGCTTATTTAAAGCCTTTGGGAGAACATTAAGACAGGCGATTCGGATTGAAGGAAATGAAATGCCAAGTTCAAAAGGAGTTTTATAGTTGAAAGAGCGGTTAATTTTTGTCGTATTTTTGCAAAATTCGACCGATTGTAAAAGGATAAAAAAATGACAAACATCACGATTATAGACACAGGTTGTGCCAACCTTTCTTCTGTAAAATTCGCCTTTGACCGATTAGGTTACAATACCGAGATCACTTTTGATCTCAATAAAATCAAATCTGCCGATAAGCTGATTTTACCTGGCGTAGGCACTGCAAATGCAGCAATGTATAATTTACAAGAACGTCAATTGATCGAAACCATTCAAAATCTAACTCAACCAGTGCTAGGAATTTGTTTGGGTATGCAGTTAATGACCGAATTTTCCGAAGAGGGTAATGTGCCGACCTTAAACCTAATAAGCGGAAAAACTAATCGAATTCCCGATACGGGTTTACCGTTACCTCAAATGGGATGGAATCGCGTGCAATTTGTAAAAAACTGTCCGTTATTTGATGGTATTGTGCAAAATAGTCACTTCTATTTTGTGCATAGTTATGCAGTTAGCCCGAATGAACATTCGGTGGCAATAAGCAATTATGGTGTGAATTTTTCTGCTGCGATAGCGAAAGAGAATTTTTACGGTGTACAATTTCATCCCGAACGTTCGGGTAAAAATGGTGCGTTGTTGCTAAAAAATTTTGTGGAAAAAGTACCGTTTTAATCACTAGATCATATAGTCATACAGGATCAAACACAATGAAACAATCTATTATTATCCCTGCTCTTGATCTTATCAATGGTCAAGTTGTGCGGTTACACCAAGGCGATTATGCCAAGCAAACTACCTATTCTGACAATCCAATTAAGCAATTTGATAATTATGTACGTCAAGGAGCAAAACAACTACATCTAGTCGATTTAACGGGAGCGAAAAATCCCCAGTCAAGACAAACCGCACTTATTGGAAAAATCGTTGAAGCAACACAATGTAAAGTACAAGTGGGAGGAGGCATTCGTACAGAGCAAGATGTGGCAGATTTATTGGCTGTGGGTGCGAATCGCGTGGTGATTGGTTCAACCGCCGTAACTCATCGTTCAATGGTGAAAAACTGGTTCATCAAATATGGTGCGGAAAAATTTGTTCTAGCATTAGACGTGAATATTAATGCAAGCGGTCAGAAAATCGTTGCGATTAGCGGTTGGCAGGAAGAAAGTGGTGTACTATTAGAAACGTTGATCGAAGATTTCCAAACCGTTGGCTTACAACAAGTTTTATGTACCGATATTTCACGCGATGGCACCTTGACAGGTTCAAATATTGGACTTTATCAAGAAATTTGTGAGAAATATCCACCTATTCAGTTTCAATCTTCTGGAGGGATTGGTTCACTGGCTGATATTGAGGCTCTAAAAGGCACAGGTGTGTCAGGTGTAATTGTAGGTCGCGCTTTATTAGAAGGAAAATTTACGCTTTCGGAGGCAATCAAATGTTGGCAAAACGGATAATTCCTTGTTTGGATGTACGTGATGGACAGGTGGTAAAAGGGGTACAATTCCGTAACCACGAAATTATTGGCGATATTGTGCCACTTGCTCAACGCTATGCGCAAGAAGGAGCTGATGAATTGGTATTTTATGATATTACGGCTTCATCAGACGGTCGTACCGTGGATAAAAGTTGGGTAGAACGAATCGCTCAGGTAATTGATATTCCGTTTTGCGTAGCAGGTGGGATTAAAACCATTGAAGATGCGGAAAAATTGTTTGCATTTGGGGCGGATAAAATTTCGATTAATTCCCCTGCTCTCGCTGATCCAACGCTCATTTCTCGCTTAGCAGATCGTTTTGGCGTACAAGCGATTGTAGTAGGTATTGATAGTTGGTTTGAACAGGAAACAGGTAAGTATTGGGTAAACCAATATACAGGCGATGAAACACGTACCCGACAAACTCATTGGCAGTTGTTAGATTGGGTAAAAGAAGTACAACAATGCGGTGCAGGAGAAATCGTGCTAAATATGATGAATCAAGATGGTTTACGAAACGGGTACGATTTAGCCCAGCTCAAGCTGGTGCGAGGAGTATGTAGAGTACCTCTAATTGCATCTGGCGGTGCGGGTAAAATGGTACATTTTCGTGATGCTTTTATTGAAGCAAAAGTAGATGGGGCATTAGCTGCCAGCGTATTCCATAAACAGATTATTGAAATTGGCGAGTTAAAATCCTACCTTGTGCAATCAGCCATCGAGATTCGGAGTGAATAATGAATATTACTAAAATAGACTGGCAAAAAGTTAATGGTCTTCTTCCTGTTATTATTCAAAATATAAGTACTCGTGAGGTACTAATGCTTGGCTATATGAATGAAGAAGCCCTTACAAAAACCATCAAAGAACGTAAAGTAACTTTCTTCTCTCGTACCAAACAACGATTATGGACAAAAGGAGAAATCTCGGGCAATTTTTTAAATGTGGAAGAAATGAGCTTAGATTGCGATAACGACACTTTGCTCATTTTAGTTGATCCCATTGGGGCAACTTGCCACACAGGTGAATACAGCTGCTTCCATCAATTTACCTCTCCACAATCAGAGAACAAGAAGCAACAATTTGCAAATTGGGCGTGGTTTATAAAATTAGAACAACATTTAAAAGAAAAGAAAAATGCAGATCCTTCTAATTCTTATACTGCAACATTACACGCAAAAGGTACCAAAAAAATCGCCCAAAAAGTGGGGGAAGAAGGTGTGGAAACTGCCTTGGCTGCGGTCGCACAAGATAAAGCGGAAGTCATTTCTGAAGCTACAGATTTGGTCTATCACTTAACCGTATTATTACACAATCAAGATCTTCAGTGGTACGAAATTATCGCAAAACTACAAGAACGCCATCAAGGGATTGGATTACATCCAGAAGGAGGAAATAAATAAGAAAATTGTCAGGCAATATTAAGTGAGCAATTAGAAGATTTGTTTGGGCAATTCAATATCATCGTAAAATACAGTGAAACTATGGTAATTAAATGTATTGATAAACAACAAAATTTAGGAAATATCATTTTATTCCTTCTTCTTAAGCAACAATATAGCAAGGAAGATAGTAAAAAATTCACAATTTATAAATTTTATTTACAGACTGTAAATTATACAATACAATTATCGTAAATTTTTTATTACATCATAAGGAAACAAAAATGAACAAAACTGTAGGCAGCACACTTCTTGTTGCTGGTACGATGATTGGCGCGGGAATGTTGGCTATGCCACTCACTTCCGCTGGCATTGGCTTCGGCTTTACTTTAGTCTTGTTATTGGGGCTTTGGGCATTATTAACTTTTAGCGCACTTTTATTCGTTGAACTCTATCAAACTGCGGAAAGTGATGCAGGTATCGGCACACTTGCAGAACAATATTTTGGTAAAACAGGACGCATTATTGCCACAGCCGTGCTAATTATTTTCTTATACGCATTAATTGCCGCTTATATCAGCGGTGGCGGTTCACTACTAAAAGATTTATTACCAGAAAGTTTTGGCGATAAAGTTAGCGTCTTATTATTTACCGTGATTTTCGGTTCATTTATTGTCATCGGCACACATAGCGTAGATAAAATTAATCGCGTGTTATTTTTCGTTATGCTTGCTGCCTTTGCCGTGGTGTTAAGCTTAATGTTGCCAGAAATCAAATTTGATAACTTAATGGCGACGCCAATTGATAAGGCTTTAATTATCTCTGCAAGCCCTGTATTTTTCACGGCGTTTGGTTTCCACGGTTCCATTCCAAGTTTAAATAAATACTTAGATGGCAATGTAAAAGCATTGCGCTTCTCTATTTTGGTCGGCTCTGCCATAACACTTTGTGCTTATATTCTATGGCAACTATCCACGCACGGCTTGCTTACACAAAATGAATTTTTACAAATCTTAAAAGAAGATGCGACTTTAAATGGCTTAGTAAAAGCAACCTTCGCCATCACTGGAAGCAATGTGATCGCAAGTGCGGTAAAATTATTTTCTACATTAGCACTTATCACTTCTTTCTTAGGTGTGGGATTAGGATTGTTAGAATGTATTGAAGATTTACTAAAACGTTCATTTAACGTTACAGCAGGCAGAATTTCACTTGGTTTACTGACTTTTATTCCACCACTTGTTTTTGCATTATTTTACCCAGAAGGTTTTATTTTAGCACTAGGCTACGCAGGTCAAATGTTTGCATTCTACGCCGTAGTATTGCCAGTTAGCCTTGTTTGGAAAGCTCGTCGTGCCCACGCTAATTTGCCATACAAAGTGTGGGGAGGAAATCTGACTTTAATTATCGTATTGGTATTAGGCGTGATCATTACATCCATTCCATTTGCGATTCGTGCGGGTTATTTACCCTTTGTTGTAGGTTAAAAACAAACTAAAAATTTACCGCACTTTTTATCTAAAAAAGAGTAAATATTATCCTAATTAATTTAGATAAAAATTTCAGACAAAACTTATCATTAATCTCATACAACAAAAAGGCTAAGTTCTAAAATTATAGAACTTAGCCCTTAAACTAAATGAAGTTCACTTCATCTATATTATACTTTCAATTATCGTCTTGTTTTCAATAGTTTTTCAGTGAGTTCATAAGCTCGAAGTTTTGCTAACTCTTTAGAAAGTTTTGCAACAAGTAAGTCGTGATCTGCATCAGATCCGCGAGATACTATATTTTCTTCTGCTTTACGTTTTGCTTCGTGAATACGATCTGCATCTAATTCACTACCTCGAATAGCAATATCTGCTAATACTGTCACAATATTTGGTTGAACTTCTAAAAAACCACCAGAAACATAGATAACTTCTTCATTCCCATCTTTAAGAGTAAATTTAACAATCCCAGGCTTAATTGCTGTTAGCAATGGCGTATGTCCGGGCAAAATACCAAGCTCCCCTTCCACACCAGTTACCTGAATTTGTTTTACTTCACCTTCAAAGATTTTCTGCTCTGCGCTTACTATTGTTAAATTAAATGTCGCCATTTTGTTCTCCTTCAAATGACTTGAAGTGATTACATATTTTTGGCTTTTTCTAACACTTCATCGATTGAACCAACCATATAGAACGCTTGTTCAGGAATATGGTCATATTCGCCATCTAAGATACCTTTGAAGCCACGGATGGTGTCTTTTAATGTCACGTATTTACCTGGTGAACCTGTGAAGACTTCTGCAACAAAGAATGGTTGTGATAAGAAACGTTCAATTTTACGTGCACGTGCTACCACTAGTTTATCTTCTTCAGATAATTCATCCATACCAAGAATTGCGATAATATCTTTCAATTCTTTATAACGTTGTAAAATACCTTGTACACCACGAGCAACATCATAATGTTCTTGACCAACAACAAGCGGGTCTAACTGACGTGAAGTTGAATCTAATGGATCAACTGCAGGGTAAATACCTAAAGATGCGATTTGACGACTTAATACAACAGTTGAGTCTAAATGTGCGAAAGTTGTTGCTGGAGATGGGTCAGTTAAGTCATCCGCTGGTACGTACACCGCTTGCACAGAAGTGATAGAACCTGTTTTGGTTGAAGTGATACGTTCTTGTAACACACCCATTTCTTCTGCCAATGTCGGTTGGTAACCTACCGCGGATGGCATACGACCTAATAACGCAGATACTTCCGTACCAGCAAGGGTATAACGATAGATATTATCCACAAAGAATAATACATCTCGACCTTCATCACGGAATTTTTCAGCCATAGTTAAACCAGTCAATGCAACACGTAAACGGTTACCTGGTGGCTCGTTCATTTGACCATAAACCAAAGATACTTTATCTAATACGTTAGAATCTTTCATTTCATGATAGAAGTCATTACCTTCACGAGTACGTTCGCCTACACCCGCAAATACAGAGTAACCTGAATGCTCAATCGCAATATTACGAATCAACTCCATCATATTTACGGTTTTACCTACACCTGCACCGCCGAATAAACCAACTTTACCACCTTTTGCGAATGGACAAATTAAGTCGATCACTTTGATACCAGTTTCTAATAATTCCGTACTGTTTGATTGTTCTTCATAGCTCGGTGCCGAACGGTGGATAGCCCAACGCTCTTCTTCACCAATTGCTCCTTGTTCGTCAATTGGTTCGCCCAACACATTCATAATACGACCAAGTGTTTTTGTGCCTACTGGTACTTGAATTGGGTTATTTGTGTTTTCTACTTTTAAGCCACGTTTTAAACCATCAGATGTACCCAATGCAATACAACGAACTACTCCGCCACCTAATTGTTGTTGCACCTCAAGTGTTAAACCTGATTCAACTTTTAATGCATCGTAAACTTTTGGCACCGCATCTTGTGGAAATTCAACATCAATCACCGCACCGATGATTTGTACAATTTTTCCTGCTGACATTACCGTTCCTCTTTTCTTAAATCGCCGCCGCACCGGCTACGATTTCATTCAATTCATTTGTGATACTTGCTTGACGAGCTTTGTTGTACACCAACCGCAGATCATTAATTAAATTACCTGCATTATCCGTTGCTGCTTTCATTGCTACCATTCGAGCCGCTTGTTCTGAAGCTAAATTATCTACAACCGCTTGATAAATTTGGGACTCTAAATAACGAACTAAAAGGCTATCTAAAAGTGCCTTTGGTTCTGGCTCATAAAGATAATCCCAAGTCTGTTGTCTTTCATTTAAATGATCGTCTTTAGATTCTGGTAAAGGAACTAACTGTTGCACAACAGGTTTTTGCGACATCGTATTAACAAATTTATTGTATGCAATATAAACTGCATCAATTTCACCATTACGATAAGCATCAAACATTGTATTTGCCACACCAATTAACTCTTCTAGAGCGGGCGTATCGCCTAAACCAGAAAGCTGACCTTTGATATTAAATCCAAAGGAACGGAAAAAACTAATCCCTTTTGAACCTATTAAGCCCAAATCTGTAGAAATATTTTGTTCTTTCCAATTTTTTATTTGGTTAAGTGTGGTTTTGAATAAATTAACATTTAACCCACCACACATCCCACGATCTGTTGAAATAACCAAGATACCGATTTTCTTCACTTCGCGCTCAACTAAGAACGGATGTTTATAACCGATACTTGCCTTAGACACATGACTAATAACGTTACGGATAGTTTCAGAATACGGACGAGATGCAGCCATACGATCCTGCGTTTTACGCATTTTCGAGGTTGCCACCATTTCCATTGCCTTAGTGATTTTTTGTGTACTTTGTACACTGGCAATTTTGGTTTTTATCTCTTTTGCACCTGCCATCTTATCTCTCCGTTACTACCAAGCACTATTCGCTTTAAAACCATCTAAAATACTTTTTAACGTATCTTTGATTTCATCATTATAGTTACCGGTTTTATTAAGCTCTTGCATAAATTCAGCGTGATTACGGTTAGAATAATCTAAAAGTGCGGTCTCAAAACTTGCAATTTTTGATAATTCCACGTCATCCAAATAACCAAATTCAACAGCAAACAATATAACCGCTTGTTCTGCAACAGATAATGGCGCGAATTGTTTTTGTTTTAATAATTCAGTTACTTTTTCACCGTGAGAAAGTTGCTTACGAGTCGCATCATCTAGATCTGATGCAAACTGTGCAAACGCTGCTAATTCACGATATTGAGCTAGTGCAGTACGAATACCACCCGCTAATTTCTTAATAACTTTAGTTTGCGCTGAACCACCAACACGAGATACCGAAATACCTGGGTTTACCGCAGGACGAATACCTGAGTTAAACAAGTTAGATTCTAAGAAAATCTGACCATCGGTAATAGAAATTACGTTGGTTGGAACAAACGCAGATACGTCACCAGCTTGGGTTTCAATAATCGGAAGTGCGGTTAAAGAACCTGTTTTCCCTTTTACTTCGCCTTTAGTGAATTTTTCTACATAATCTTCATTTACACGAGAAGCACGTTCTAGTAAACGAGAATGTAAATAGAACACATCACCTGGATAGGCTTCACGACCTGGTGGACGACGTAATAATAATGAAATTTGACGATAAGCTACGGCTTGTTTTGATAAATCATCATAAACAATTAACGCATCTTCGCCGCGATCACGGAAATATTCCCCCATCGCACAACCAGCATAAGGGGCTAAATATTGTAACGCTGCTGATTCAGATGCAGATGCAGCTACCACGATAGTATTTGCAAGCGCACCATGTTCTTCTAATTTACGCACGACGTTTGCAATAGTAGAGGCTTTTTGACCAATCGCAACATAGATACATTTAATACCTGAATTACGTTGATTAATAATAGCGTCAATTGCTAACGCAGTTTTACCCGTTTGACGGTCACCGATGATTAACTCACGCTGACCACGACCAATCGGTACCATGGAATCGACAGCTTTATAACCAGTTTGAACAGGTTGATCAACAGAACGACGATCGATAACACCTGGCGCAATCACTTCTACTGGTGAGAAATCATCATTTTCAATTTCGCCTTTACCATCGATTGGCTGACCAAGCGTATTAACTACACGACCTAATAAACCACGACCAACTGGTACTTCAAGAATACGACCTGTACATTGAACTTCCATACCTTCCGCTAAATCTGCGTAAGGCCCCATAACTACAGCACCAACAGAATCGCGTTCAAGGTTAAGTGCCATCGCATAACGATTACCTGGTAAGGCGATCATTTCACCTTGCATCACATCGCTTAAACCGTGGATGCGAATAATACCATCGCTTACAGAAACAATTGTCCCTGTATTACGCGCTTCACTGACCACGTCGAATTGAGCGATGCGTTTTTTAATCAATTCACTAATTTCAGTTGAATTTAGTTGCATCTTGTATTCCTCTTATAATTGCAACTCGTTTGCGAGACGAGTAAGTTGCCCACGGCTACTTCCGTCAATCACAAAGTCTTCAGTACGAACAATCACACCAGCAATAAGTGCGTTATCCACGTTGCAATTTAATTTCACTTTGCGAGCTAATCTTTTTTCCATTGCAGCTGCAATTTTTTCGATTTGTGTTGCATTCAATGGTTGCGCAGATGTTACTTCAACTTCTGCAATAGCTTGGTGTTCCTCTACGTGATGTTTAAATTCTTCAAACACCGCAGGAATAGCACTCAAACGCTTATTTTCAGCCATTAACCGAATAAGATTTTGCCCATATTGATCCAATTGTTCGCCACAAATAGAAATTACTGTATCAGCTAATTTCTGTGCAGAAAGAGAACTACTTAAGTAAGCTTTTACCGTTTCATCTTCAGCTACGGCAGCAGCAAAACCTAACATTTCAGTCCATTTTTCGACCGCACTTTGTTCAATGGCAAAGTCGAATGCAGCTTTTGCATAAGGGCGAGCTATTGTAGTTAATTCTGACATAAGCTAAGCCTCTTATAACTCTGCAACTAATTTATCAATAATGTCATTGTTTGCCGCTTCATCAATAGAACGACCCACAATTTTCTCAGCACCAGCCACAGCCAATGAAGCCACTTTAAGACGTAATTCTTCTTGAACACGTTTACGTTCTGATTCTACTTCTGCATAACCTTGAGCAATAATTTTTGCTTTTAGTTCTTCGGCTTCTGCCTTCACTTCGTCTAATACTTCATTGCGACGTTTATTCGCAGCATCTAAAATGTCTTGAGCTTGTAATTTTGCAGCTGAAAGTTCTTGTTCAACAAGATTTTTCGTATCTGCTTGCTCTTTTTTAGCTGCTTCAGCTGACGCTAAAGCGTTCGCAATTTGGCTTTGACGCGTTTCAATCGCATTAATAATTGGTGGCCAAACAAACTTCATGCAAAACCACACGAAAAGTGCGAATGCGATAAGTTGACCAATCAATGTTGCATTTAAATTCACAACGTCCTCCTTACTATGCTTGTTTTACGTTGATAAGCAAATAAGGTGATTAGTTTAATAAACCGATGAATGGGTTTGCGAAAATGAAAAGTAATGAAATACCAACAGCAATCATTGCAATCGCATCTAAAAGACCAGCTACGATAAACATTTTAGTTTGTAAGCTAGATGCTAATTCTGGTTGGCGAGCTGATGATTCTAAGAATTTACCACCTAGAATAGCAAAGCCAATTGCAGTACCTAATGCAGCAAATGCAAGAAGAATTGATGCACCGATGATTGTCGCTGTAATTACAGTTTCCATAATTTTCTCCAATAGAAGTTAAGTTTTAGCCCTAGAGCCGGTTAATAAAAAACGATTAATGATCTGCTTTGTTATAAGCAATACTTAAATAAACAACCGTCAACATCATAAAGATGAAAGCCTGCAAGGTAATAACCAAAATATGGAAAATAGCCCAAGCAAGATGTAACGGAATCCCTAATGCTGCAATGGCCATATTAGCGGAATACATTACAGCGATAAGAATAAAGATCAACTCCCCTGCATACATGTTACCGAACAAACGGAAAGCAAGTGAAATTGGTTTAGCCAATAAAGTCACCGTTTCAAGAATAAAATTAACAGGAATAAACGCCCAATGATTGAATGGATGAAGCGTATATTCTTTAACTAAACCTTTGAATCCTTTAGATTTTATTGTATAAAAAAGAATTAAAAAGAAAACACAAATGGACATACCCAAAGTTGCGCTAATATCTGCTGTCGGCACTGCACGAAGATAATGAATACCGAACAAACCTGCAAATTGAGGTAAGAAATCAACAGGAATTAAGTCGATAGCATTCATGATGAATACCCAACAGAAAATTGTTAATGCAAGTGGCGCAACTACGTTACGTGGACCATGAAAATTTTCTTTCACGATTCCATTAACCCATTCCACAACAATTTCAACTAAGCATTGCATTTTTCCTGGAACGCCAGTTGTTGCTTTTTTCCCTACTCGAGAAAAAACAAATAGGAAAATAACCGCAGCAAGAATAGAAAAGAACAACGTATCTATATGAACATTCCAAAATCCATCCCCTGTTTTGAGAAAGGATAAATGGTGGCTAATGTATTCCGATGTTGTTTGTCCAGACATAATCGATCCTTTGTTCTGAAGAAGAATAACCCAAAGTTAAATTTTATTGAGAATAAGTGGAATAATATTATTCAGCACTAATGCCAATAAAAAACCAACAAAAAACGCAATAAAATTGATAACGAATAACCATTTGATGGCAATAATGATAAAAACCATCGTTAAAATAAACTTTATTGCTTCAGCACGATAAAGTGCGGTCAGTTTTGTTGAAAAATTTTGTTTTCTGTAAAAAATGATAAATATAAATGTACAAAAAGGCAAAAAGGCACTTAAAAAACCGTAGCTAAAATCTACCGCACTTTGGCGTTGCCATCCATAAATAAGCAAATAAAAAACTACAAGCAAAAGACTCTCAATAACAATAGCTTTTCTGTAGTTTTTTTTAGCGTGAGATAAAATGCGCGACATCACTTTTACAAAATAATTTTAGCCCGCCGATTATACCTTTGCTGGCTTTAGATTCAACTTAAAAACACATAAAAAGTGTTATATAAATCACACTTTTAGAAAATAATTTATCTATTTGTTACTTTTTAACGTAAAACGATTAAATGTCGTTCGCCTATAAGTTCAGGAACAGATAATTCAATCACTTTTTGAATAGTATATTTTTTATTCAATTCATTAATTTCATCTTCCTGATAAATCCCTTTTAATGCATAAAAATATCCATTTTCTTTTGGTAAATGATGACACCAATCTGTCATATCTTTTAACGAAGCAAAAGCACGGCTTAATACACCATCAAATTTATCTTCAGGTTGATATTCTTCTACTCGACTTAAAACGGGGGTTACATTAGTTAGTCTAAGCTCACGTATAGCATTTCGAATAAAACTAATACGCTTACCTAAGCTATCAAGGAGGACAAATTGTTTGGAAGGATTAATAATTGCCAAAGGTAAACCAGGCAAACCAGGCCCTGTACCGACATCAATAAAACGATCACCTTGTAAATAAGGACTTACAACAAGACTATCTAAAATATGTTTAACTAACATTTCTTGTGGATCACGAACTGACGTCAAATTATAAGCTTTATTCCATTTATTGAGTAAATTGACCAGATTAATCAACTGCTGAATTTGTTGATCACTTATTTTTATATTTGCTTGCGCAAGTAAACTGACTAATTTGGCTTTCATATTTATTATCTCTTTGAAAAATTACGCTATTTTACTTAAAAGTGCGGTAAATTTCCTTAATGTTTTTAGTAATTTGATGAATTATTTACCGAATCAATGTCCAGTTTTACACCATAAATTGAATGCACCTCCGCATAATTCATTTCAAAGGCTTTAATTGCTTCTGTTCAAGAACCAAAGAATGAATGTTCGCTAAAAAATAAGTTTGTTCTGCTTCAGGAATGGAAAATGGCATTAACTTGAGTAAATCTTGATGAATAGCTAAAACTTGTGGAAAAATGACCGCACTTTGCATTTCTTCGAGCATTTCTGAATAAAGCGGAGAAACACAACCTCCTCGTTCTATTCGACCTAAGCTGCAAGCAATGTGTAGCAGCATAAAATCCACTTGAGGCGTATTCACATCAGCTTGCCAGTAATGAGCTAATCGATTTCGTAAACGAAATATCACATCAATAATAGATTGATTTATTTGCTTGCGAATTTTCCAACGTTCTAGTTGCTTAAATAACCGCATTTGTTTTTGTTAGTTCAAAATTTGTTCGCTAATTTACCGCACTTTACTGAAATAAAACAGTGCATAGATCACAGTTTTGTAGGAAAATGGTAAAAAAATTTGTAAGGATGTAAAAATGTTAGATTACGAGATCTTCAATCCATATGAAGGATTGATTTTTGATATGGATGGAACTTTAATTGATACCATGCCCGTGCATGCGCAGGCTTGGACAATGGTGGGAAAGAAATTTGGCTATGAATTTGATTTTCAAATTATGTATAACTTCGGCGGGGCGACGGTTCGAACTATCGCGGGGGAAATGATGAAAGCGGCGAATATGCCACTAGATCGAATTGAGGATGTGCTGGCTGCAAAACGTGAGTTGTCTTATCAACTTATTCCGACTCAATCAAAGTTATTGCCAACCTTTGAAATTGTTAAATCCTTCCATCAGAAAAAGCCGATTGCTTTAGGTTCTGGCTCACACCGTAAAATTATTGATATGTTGATGGATAAACTGGCTATCGCACCTTACTTTAATGCCATTGTCAGTGCAGATGATGTAAAAGAACATAAACCACATCCAGAAACTTTTTTACGCTGTGCGGAGTTAATTCAAGCAAATCCAAGTCGTTGTATCGTATTTGAAGATGCGGATTTAGGCGTGCAAGCAGGATTAAGTGCGGGAATGGATGTGTTTGATGTTCGCACACGAGAAATTATTTCGCCAAGATAATGGATATTTTTTCATTTTTTAGTGCTGATTTTTGGCAGGCTAATAGCTTATGCTTTATGTTTATCAGCGCGTTTTTGAGTGCAACAGTATTACCAGGTAATTCAGAAGTTATATTTGTTGCGCTTGCTGTACCTAAATTAATGTTAGGTTCTTTATTTAACGCAGATATATTAGCTCTAATATTGATTGCAACCGCTGGAAATAGCTTAGGAAGTTTAACCACTTACGGAATTGGACGATGGATGCCAAAATTCGATCCCAAAAATTACCGCACTTTATGGGCAATAAATCAGCTACGGCGTTATGGGGCGATTGTTTTACTTTTGAGCTGGCTGCCTGTAGTTGGCGATTTATTTTGTGCCATAGCTGGTTGGTTAAGATTAAATTTTGTAACGAGTAGTCTCTTTATCTTTCTGGGAAAAATGGTTCGTTATGTTGCGTTATTGTTTTTGAGTACACCATTCTTATTATAAAATGAGCAAGAAAAAACCCCACAATAAATGTGGGGCAAATAACCTAAGGAACCAATTTTATTAAAACAACTGCAAGTTGCTTGTTCTATAAGACAATGAACCTTACTATAAAGTTCATTAAAATTTGTAAAAAATAAATATTTATTCAATTATTTCTTAACCAACTGATTTATAAGGAAAATTTATGCCATTACTTGATAGTTTTAAAGTGGATCACACAAAAATGAACGCACCTGCAGTACGCATTGCAAAAACGATGTGCACGCCAAAAGGCGATAATATTACTGTTTTTGATTTACGTTTTTGTATTCCAAACAAAGAAATTCTTTCCCCAAAAGGCATTCATACACTTGAACATTTATTTGCTGGATTTATGCGCGATCATTTAAATGGCGATAGCATAGAAATTATTGATATTTCTCCGATGGGATGTCGCACGGGATTTTATATGTCTTTGATTGGCACACCAAATGAACAGGAAGTGTCTGAGGCTTGGTTAGCTTCAATGCAAGATGTTTTAGGTGTACAAGATCAAGCTTCTATTCCCGAATTAAATATCTATCAATGCGGAAGCTATACGGAACATTCCTTAGAAGATGCACACGAAATTGCCAAAAATGTTATCGCACGCGGTATAGGTGTAAATAAAAATGAAGATTTGTCACTCGATAATTCCTTATTAAAATAGGAAGACGCTTGATTAACCTAAAAAAGTTAGTAGTAAAAAACGCATTTTATGATCTACACCCCAAAAATTGACTAAATAACCAACTAAGGTGTAGATTTTTTATGACCAAATACAACACTCTTTTCAAACAACAAGTCATCGAATTTGATCTTCAAAATGGTAAAAATCGTTCACTTACCCGCAGGTATTTTCAACTTGCCTAAATAACACTAAAACGTTGGATTAACCAATTAATCATAGTTAAATCAATAGATTATCCGTACTTAGTAAGAAGCAAAATTACTTACCTGAATTTAAACTTAACATAATACAAGCGGTTAAAAATGGGCAATTTTCTGCAGAAGCCGCATATTTACATTTTGGCATTACCAATTCAGGCGTTGTTAATCAATGGCTGCAAGCCTTTGAAAAACAAGGTATAAACGGCTTAATCCTCAAACCTAAAAGTCGTCCAATCATGAAACCGAAATACCCTAAGATGCCACCTAAACCGAAAACATGAGGGGAAGAACTAGAATTGGAAAATTTACTACGTGCGGAGAACGCAATTCTAAAAAAGTTGCAAGAACTCAACCAACAAAAAAGACTTGAAGACGCAAAACCCAATTTTACATTCCGACCAAGGTTGGCTGTATCAAATGGTCGGTTATCAGGCGATTTTACGAGAGAATAGCATTCAGCAGAATATGTCAAGGAAAGGAAATTATTTAGATAACAATGCGATGGAAAACTTCTTTGGACGATTAAAAACTGAATGTTATTACGACAAACGATTTGAGACGTTCAAACAACTGAAAAAACAACTCATGAGTATATTCATTATTACAACCATGATCACATTCAGGGAAACTAAAAGGGCTGAGCCCTGTGAATGACAGAACTCAGTCCTTGAACTAAATCAATCTAACTTTTTGGGGGAAGATAAATCCCAACTTGCGGTCAATTAATAGCTTGAATTGATTAACACTTCTTCGCCATAGCCGCCTAAAGTTGGCATTGGTTGATAAGTAGAGTTTGCGGCACGCATTAAACGAATACCACGAACACCTGCTTCTTTAGCTGCTAGTACATCATCATCGCTGTCGCCATAGTGAATACTCACTTTATGTGAAATGATTGCAGGCGTTTTGTTATATTTTGTTGTACGTTCACGGCTGCCCATAAATTCAACTGGGTGCATATTCTTAATATTGAACGTTTTTTCTAAAATTGGGGTTACACCATCCACTTTGCCAGCAGTACGGCCAGTGAAAAAGTAAACTTGGTCGCCACGTGCTTGGTGCATATTAATTAAATCTATGGCAATTTGTTTAGGAATAGAATATTTATCGCAACCTGCATTTACTTCATTCCAGAAATCTTGGTTTTTCAAATAATCGTGTTTACCTGGTGAGAATTTTTGTTGTCCGTGGTAAAAGCAAGGGCTACTGAAAAGCACGGTATCATCAATATCAAAGCTTACATTAATTGGTGCTTTACCTTCTAAACTTTGTTTGATTTGATCAACACTAATCCAATGAATTGCTTGCTCTTGTAACATTTCACGAGCATTAGTGCCAGATTGAGTATAAGGTTCTGTTTTGCCTGCCATCGCTGGAACTGCAGCTGCAGTTAAAAGTGCGATGACAGATAATTTTATGCCGTTTTTCATTGCCTTTCCTCACAAACGTTGATTTAAAAACCGCTCAGATCATACATTTTTTTAGCTTATATTCAATAATTGGCAATCGTTTGCCATCTCAAAATATGATCAACTTCACATTTTTTATTTATGAGTGAAGAATAAATCTACAATATAAATTTCCCTCTTGAATTTAATCAATTTGTCGCCATATAACGAACAACTTTTCACTTTATAAAGGACAGAACAATGACAACGATTGTAAGCGTACGTCGCAATGGGCAAGTCGTCGTAGGCGGTGATGGACAAGTTTCTTTAGGCAATACCGTAATGAAAGGTAATGCTCGTAAAGTACGCCGTTTATATAATGGTAAGGTACTTGCTGGTTTTGCGGGTGGAACGGCAGATGCATTTACACTTTTTGAATTATTTGAACGTAAACTTGAAATGCATCAAGGGCATTTGCTAAAAAGTGCGGTGGAATTAGCGAAAGATTGGCGTACAGATCGTGCACTTCGTAAGTTAGAAGCGATGTTAATTGTGGCGGATGAAAAAGAAAGTTTAATCATCACGGGTATTGGCGATGTGGTTCAGCCCGAAGAAGATCAAATTTTAGCAATCGGATCGGGTGGTAACTATGCGTTGTCTGCAGCACGTGCGTTGGTGGAAAACACCGAACTTTCTGCTCGTGAAATTGTTGAAAAATCTTTGAAAATTGCGGGTGATGTTTGCGTGTTCACAAATACCAATTTCACTATTGAAGAATTACCGAATTAAGGAAAAAGCTATGTCTGAAATGACTCCTCGCGAAATAGTTTCTGAATTAGATCAACATATTATTGGTCAAGCCGATGCAAAACGTGCTGTGGCGATTGCGTTGCGTAACCGTTGGCGTCGTATGCAGCTTCAAGAACCTCTGCGTCACGAAGTAACCCCAAAAAATATCCTGATGATTGGCCCAACTGGTGTGGGTAAAACTGAAATTGCGCGCCGTTTAGCAAAATTAGCTAATGCGCCATTTATCAAAGTGGAAGCAACGAAATTTACCGAAGTGGGTTACGTGGGGAAAGAGGTGGATTCCATTATTCGTGATTTAACGGATAGTGCGATGAAACTTGTTCGCCAACAAGAAATTGCGAAGAACAGAGCAAGAGCTGAAGACGCGGCTGAAGAGCGTATTTTGGATGCTTTACTTCCTCCAGCAAAAAATCAGTGGGGCGAAGTTGAAAACCATGATAGTCACAGCAGTACTCGCCAAGCGTTCCGTAAAAAATTACGTGAAGGTCAATTAGATGATAAAGAAATCGAAATTGATGTGTCTGCTGGCGTGTCTATGGGGGTTGAAATTATGGCTCCTCCAGGCATGGAAGAAATGACAAATCAACTGCAATCATTGTTCCAAAATTTGGGTTCAGACAAAACGAAAAAACGCAAAATGAAAATTAAAGATGCGTTGAAAACGTTGATTGATGATGAAGCAGCGAAATTAATTAACCCTGAAGAACTTAAACAAAAAGCCATTGATGCTGTGGAACAAAATGGTATCGTCTTTATCGATGAAATCGACAAAATTTGTAAGAAAGGTGAATACAGTGGTGCTGATGTATCGCGTGAAGGTGTGCAACGTGATTTACTTCCGTTAGTGGAAGGCTCGACAGTTAGCACCAAGCACGGAATGGTTAAAACTGATCATATCTTATTTATTGCATCTGGTGCATTCCAAGTTGCTCGTCCTTCAGATTTAATCCCTGAACTACAAGGGCGTTTGCCGATTCGTGTTGAACTTACCGCATTAAGTGCGGCGGATTTCGAGCGCATTTTAACAGAACCTCACGCCTCTTTAACCGAACAATATAAAGCCTTGATGGCAACAGAAGGGGTGAATATTGAATTTACAACAGAGGCGGTTAAGAAAATTGCTGAGGCTGCATTCCGAGTGAATGAAAAAACGGAAAATATCGGTGCACGTCGTTTACATACGGTAATGGAACGTTTGATGGATAAAATTTCTTTCAGCGCAAGCGATATGAATGGTCAAACGGTCAATATTGATGCGGCTTATGTTGCGGATGCACTTGGCGAAGTGGTTGAAAATGAAGATTTGAGCCGTTTTATTCTTTAAAGATAAAAATTTTACATATAAAAGTGCGGTAAATTTTTACCGCACTTTTTTGTTTTCTAAATTGAGAAACTAATTAGTTTTTAATTTACTCCAATATTTTTCATAAATATCAACAGCTTCTCCTACATCGCCTTGCATAATTCCTTTTTCTACTTCTTCCGCTGGTGGAAATAATTTTGGATCATTAGCAACTTCCGCGCTTAGCAATGTTTTCGCCCCATTATTTGGCATAGAAAAGCCCATGCGTTCGATAACAATTTTTGCATTTTCAGGGCGAAGTAAAAAGTCGATGAACTTATACGCCCCTTCCACGTTTTGAGCGGAATTCGGAATAGCATAATTATCCATCCAGAAAATTGCGCCTTCTTTTGGATACACAAATTGAAGAGATTGATTTTCTTTCTGCGCTAAATAAGCTGAACCATTCCAAATCATACCAATTGCAACTTCGCCTTGTACGTAAGGGACTTCAGGAGAATCAGAGTTAAAAGTCGCTACATTTGGTAACAGTTTTTCTAAACGCTCATAAGCTGTTTTGATGTCTTCTTCATTGGTGGTATTTGGCGATTTACCATCCAGTAATAATGCTACGTGGAACACTTCACGCGCATCACTGGTCATGAGAACTTTGCCTTTAAATTCAGGTTTCCATAAATCCGCCCAGCTAGTGATGGTTTTAGGATCAATCTCATCCGCATTAACTTCAATACCAGTTAAGCCGTAAACGTAAGGTAATGAATATTTATTTTCTGGGTCGAATTCTTTATTTAATAAATGTTTAGGGATTTGATGAATATTGGTCAATTTACTTTGATCAATCGGTTGAAGCATCTTTTCCTTAATCATTTTATTTATGTAGTAACTTGATGGAAACACCAAATCATAGCTAGAACCAGTATTCTGAGTAAGTTTAAGTTTCGCATACATTTCTTCGTTACTTTCAAAGGTAGAATAAATTACCTCGATGCCAGTTTCTTTAGAGAACTGTGCGACTAAATCAGAAGGCACATAGTCTGTCCAGTTATAGACGTAAAGTTTGTTATTGGCAAAAGCGGAAGCCGCAAAAAGTGCGGTGGTGGAAAGGAAAAGATTTTTGAGTGAGTGAGCAAAGAATTTTTTCAATTTATTGACCTCCGAGGGTTATCGTTCATCATAAAACACGCAAATTTTGCGTGCGCGCAGTATAGCATTTTTTCTAAAAGGTTTGACATATTTCCCTTTCGGGGTAAGATTTTGCCAGTTTTTTCCTAAGGGATTTTTTATGCTTAATTTTGCCTATCAAGAACACGTTCGCTCTTATTATTTCGACTCTCGTAACCAAGATTTTCAATTCCCGCCGCTCACTCAAATTGAACATGCTGATGTATGTGTGATCGGGGCTGGATTTTTTGGTTTATCTGCAGCATTAGAACTGGCGGAGAAAGGAAAAAAAGTCATTGTCTTAGAGGGTGCAAGAGTAGGCTTTGGTGCTTCTGGTCGCAGTGGTGGGCAGGCAATTAATGGCTTTGAAGAAGGCATTGATGAATACGTTAAACAAGTTGGCGAAGATAAAGCACATAAACTTTGGAATATGTCATTAGAGACCATTGATATTATTGATGAACGTATTGAAAAATATAGCATTCAATGCGACTGGAAAAAAGGCTATGCCACATTAGCATTAAATGAACGCCGAATGGATGACTTAATTGAAATGGAAAAAGAAAGTCATAAAAATTTTGGCTATCAGAATATGCAACTTTGGGATAAAACTAAATTAAAACAGCACTTAGGCAGTGATATTTATGTGGGGGGGCTATTTGATAGTAATTCAGGGCATTTGCATCCACTTAATTATTGCTTAGGTTTAGCGAAAGCTTGTGTCGATCTGGGTGTTCAGATTTTTGAACAATCTCCTGTCGTGGATATGGTTGAGAAAAATGGTTGCATTGAGGTTAAAACAGCTAAAAGTGCGGTTATTTCTCAAGACGTTATTTTAGCCACCAATGCTTATATTGATGCGCTCCCGAAATCTATTCATCACGGCATTAATCGTAAAATATTACCTGTGGAAAGTTTTATTATCGCCACAGAGCCGTTAAGCCAAGCGGTTGCTGATTCTGTCATTAATAATGGCATGTCGGTGTGTGATAACAATTTATTATTAGACTATTATCGTTTAAGTGCTGACAATCGCTTGCTTTTTGGTAGTGATTCTAGCTCAGAAAAAGATATGGTCGCGATTATGCGGAAAAATATGTTGTGTGTATTCCCGCAACTTGAAAATGTAAAAATCGATTATGGCTGGGCTGGCCCGATTGATATGACCTTAAACTCAACGCCACATTTTGGTCGTATTTCTCCGCATATTTATTTTGCTCATGGTTATTCTGGTCACGGTGTTGCTTTGACTGGTCTTGCGGGGCGAATTGTAGCGGAGGCGATTTTGGGTGACGATGAACGTTTATCTATTTTTGAAGGACTGAAAGTCCCTTCTGTTTATGGTGGTCGAATTATCAAAGATCTTGCGACAAAGATTGGTGTGCGGTATTACAAGTTTTTAGATAAATACCGTTAAAATACAACAATGTTTTTCTAAAGCATTGCCATCAAAATTGACTAAAATAATTAAATTTTGTATGGATATAAATTCTAAATCAGTT
Source organism: Haemophilus sp. HMSC071C11 (assembly GCF_001837655.1). NCBI lineage: Bacteria > Pseudomonadati > Pseudomonadota > Gammaproteobacteria > Pasteurellales > Pasteurellaceae > Haemophilus > Haemophilus sp. HMSC071C11. The sequence continues at coordinate 113,141 of NZ_KV833450.1, forward strand.
AAAAAATTTACCGCACTTTAAAGCAGAATTAAAATAATATTTTTTGCTACAATTTGTGTTTTCCATTAAGAGAGAAATATGTCAGAAAATTTGTTACTTTTCAGCTTGTTAGCTGTTGTTATTATATTGATTTTATTACTTATTCTACGCCAGCAAAAATATACACATCTTCATCAAGAATTATCGAAAACGACTCAAGATTATAATCAGCTTGCCAGTAAATTTGATGAACTGAGTAGCATTAAAAACCAGTTTGAACAACAAACAATTAAAGTACAGACTGAAAATCAAGGACTGCAATATCGTTTAACTGAACGTGATGAACAAATACATCATCTCACACAAGAACGACAAAATTTGACTGAAAAATTGACCGCACTTTCTCAAGAATTAACGGGGTTACAAACAACCTTAACAGAGAAAGAAAAATATTTTTCCGCACAACAACAGAACTTTGAACAATCTAAGCTGCAGTTGAGTGTGGAATTTCAAAACCTAGCAAATCGTATTTTGGATGAAAAAAGTCGATCATTTAGTCAATCAAATCAAACGGCATTGGAAACCTTGCTCAAGCCTTTCCGTGAGCAAATTGAAGGTTTCCAAAAACGGGTCAATGAAATTCACTCCGAATCCGTGAAAGGCAATGCTGGATTGGAAGCGGAAATTAAAAAAGTGCTGGAAATTGGTCTGAATATGTCGCAAGAGGCGAGTAATTTAACTTCTGCGCTGAAAGGCGAAAAGAAAACGTTAGGCAACTGGGGCGAAGTGCAATTAGAACGAGCATTGCAACTGGCAGGACTTGAAGAAAATGTACATTACCGTGCTCAAGCTCATTTTAAAGATGAACAAGGCGGGCGTAATTACCCTGATTTTGTGTTGAATTTACCTGATGAAAAACACTTAATTATCGACAGCAAAATGTCGCTCGTGGCTTACGAAAGTGCGGTGAATTCTGAGGATGATTTTGAACGAGAGCGTTTACTCAAAGAGCATATTTCCGCATTAAAAACCCATATTAACGATCTGCATAAAAAAGATTACAGCAATCTGATTGGCATGCGTAGTCCGAATTTTGTTCTTATGTTTATTGCGGTGGAACCTGCGTATATTGAGGCTTTAAAAGCTGATCCTGCCTTATTTAATTACGGTTATGAACGCAATGTAATTATGGTTTCTCACACTACGCTAATGCCGATTTTACGCACCGTGGCAAACCTCTGGCGTATCGAACGTGGTAATGCTGAAGCCAAAGAAATTGCTGAAAAAGCGGGCGAAATCTATAACCAAATTTGTTTGGTGGCAGAGCGTTTAAACAAACTCGGCAATACGCTTTCCACTGTCAGCAACCAATACAACAGCACCGTCACCGCACTTGTTGGCCAACAAGGGTTAGTAGGCAAAGTAGAACGATTTAAAACCCTTTCCGCAAAAGCTAATAAAACGATGCCCGATGTGGACTTATTGAATAATCAGCTGGATTTGGCTAGATTGAATGTCTTAAATCAAGAAAATCTTCAATAATTTATTCTCCGATTGAATGTAAATTTGATCGGAGAATTTTTTATCCTATCTAGAAATTTTGTGATCAATATCCCAAATTTGAAATTTCTTAGTTGTTTTTCTATTTTTGTTCTTTATATTTATCTTATCGAAACGTTTCGATAAAGGTGGAAAGAGGAAATATATGAAAAAAACAATGTTATTAAATGCACAACTTTCTCGTTGTATCGCTTCTGTTGGTCACACAGAAAGTTTGACGATTTGCGATGCGGGACTTCCAATTCCGTTAAGTGTGGAACGTATCGATCTCGCATTAACTGCGGGTGTACCAAGTTTTCTACAAACGTTGAATGTAGTAACGAATGAAATGTATGTTGAACGCGTTGTTATTGCAGAAGAAATTAAAGAAAAAAATCCAGAAATATTGACCGCACTTTTAACACAACTTCAACAACTTGAAAGCCATCAGGGTAATCAAATACAAGTGGAATTTGTATCGCACGAAACTTTTAAAAAATTCACCCTCGAAAGTAAAGCTATTGTTCGTACTGGCGAATGTTCACCTTATGCCAATGTGATTTTATATTCTGGCGTGCCATTTTAATCAGGGTGAAATTATGGAAACTTTACTCAAAATTAGTGGTGTTGATAAGTCATTTCCAGGTGTGAAAGCCTTGAATAATGCCTGTTTATCTGTTTACGCTGGACGCGTAATGGCATTGATGGGGGAAAATGGGGCGGGTAAATCGACTTTGATGAAGGTGCTTACTGGTATTTATTCTAAAGATGCAGGCACAATTGAGTATCTTAATCGATCAGTTAATTTCAATGGACCTAAAGCCTCACAGGAAGCTGGCATTAGTATTATTCACCAAGAACTGAATTTGGTCGGTAATCTCACGATTGCAGAAAACATTTTCCTTGGTCGTGAATTTAAAACCTCGTGGGGAGCGATTAACTGGCAGAAAATGCACCAAGAAGCAGACAAGCTACTTGCGCGTTTGGGGGTAACTCACAGCAGTAAACAGCTTTGCGCTGAACTTTCTATTGGTGAGCAACAAATGGTGGAGATAGCCAAAGCCTTAAGTTTTGAATCCAAAGTTATCATTATGGATGAACCAACCGATGCGCTCACAGATACGGAGACCGAAGCCCTATTCAATGTGATTCGTGAACTCAAAGCAGAAAATCGTGGCATTGTTTATATCTCTCATCGTTTAAAAGAAATTTTCCAAATTTGTGATGATGTGACGGTTTTACGCGATGGTCAATTTATCGGTGAACGCATTGTGGCAGAAATTACAGAAGATGATTTAATTGAAATGATGGTTGGTCGTCGTCTTGATGAACAATATCCGCATTTATCACAAGAAAAAGGCGAATGTGTATTGGATGTGAAAAATGTGAGCGGAAGCGGTATTGATGATGTTTCCTTCAAATTGCATGCCGGTGAAATTGTTGGTGTCTCGGGCTTAATGGGTGCGGGTAGAACGGAACTCGGCAAGCTACTTTACGGTGCTTTGCCAAAAACGGCGGGAAAAGTGCGGTTAAAAAATCAAGAGATTGAGAATCTCAGTCCGCAAGATGGTTTGGATAATGGTATTGTATATATTTCTGAAGATCGTAAAGGTGATGGCTTGGTTTTAGGAATGTCAGTAAAAGAAAATATGTCGCTCACATCGCTCGATCATTTTTCACAAAAAGGCAGTATTCGTCATCAAGCGGAAAAAATGACAGTAGATGACTTTATTCTGATGTTTAACATTAAAACACCTAATCGTGATCAACAAGTAGGTTTGCTATCTGGTGGAAATCAACAAAAAGTGGCAATTGCTCGTGGATTAATGACTCGCCCAAATGTGTTGATTTTAGATGAACCAACTCGTGGCGTAGATGTTGGCGCGAAGAAAGAAATTTATCAGTTGATTAACGAATTTAAGAAAGAGGGCTTGAGTATTTTAATGATCTCATCTGATATGCCAGAAGTGCTTGGTATGAGCGATAGAGTGTTGGTAATGCGTGAAGGTAAAATTAGTGCAGAATTTTCTCGCAAAGACGCAACTCAAGAAAAATTATTAGCAGCAGCTATTGGTAAATAAGAGTAGGTAAGTATGATGAAAAATGAAACATCTAATTTTCAAATAGGAAGATTTTTGATTGAACAGCGTTCTTTTATTGCGTTGATTATTCTTATCGCGATTGTATCAATGATTAATCCTGATTTTTTTAGCGTAGATAATATTTTGAATATTTTACGCCAAACTTCGGTTAATGCGATTATTGCAGTGGGTATGACTTTCGTTATTTTAATTGCAGGTATAGATCTTTCTGTTGGATCTGTATTGGCATTGACAGGTGCAATCGCCGCTTCAATGGTGAGTATCGAATTGCCTATTTTTTTAGTCATTCCTGTGGTTTTATTGATTGGAACACTTCTTGGTGGCATAAGTGGTGTAATTGTGGCAAAAGGGAAAGTTCAGGCTTTTATTGCTACCTTGGTTACCATGACCTTACTGCGTGGTATAACAATGGTTTATACAGATGGTCGTCCTATTACGACAGGTTTTTCGGATAATGCTGATCTATTTGCTAGCATTGGTACAGGCTATGTTTTAGGTATCCCAGTACCAATTTGGATTATGAGTATCGTGTTTGCGGTTGCTTGGTATATTTTAAAACACACACCAATCGGTCGCTATATTTATGCTTTAGGTGGAAATGAGGCAGCGACCCAACTTTCTGGTATTAACGTCAATAAAATCAAAGTATTTGTTTTTGCGGTGAGTGGATTTCTTTCTGCGCTGGCGGGTTTAATTGTAACTTCACGTTTATCTTCCGCTCAACCCACTGCTGGCGTATCTTATGAATTAGATGCAATTGCCGCCGTGGTAGTCGGTGGAACCAGTTTGATGGGGGGGAAAGGTCGTGTAATGGGAACTCTCATCGGTGCATTAATCATCGGATTTTTAAACAATGCATTAAATTTATTAGATATTTCATCTTACTATCAAATGATAGCAAAAGCGTTGGTTATTTTGGTTGCTGTTTTAGCCGATAACTATCTTGGTACAAAAAAACTGTAACTCACTTTAAGGAGAAACTATGAAAAAACTAACCGCACTTACTTCTGCTGTATTATTAGGTTTGGCTGTTTCTGGCTCTGCTTCTGCACAAGACACAATCGCTTTGGCAGTATCTACATTAGATAACCCATTTTTTGTAACGTTAAAAGATGGCGCACAGAAAAAAGCGGATGAATTAGGTTATAAGTTAGTGGTGCTTGATTCACAAAATGACCCTGCTAAAGAATTAGCTAATGTCGAAGATTTAACTGTGCGTGGTGCAAAAATATTATTGATCAATCCAACTGATTCTGAAGCAGTTGGCAACGCAGTGGCGATTGCAAACCGTAAGCATATTCCAGTAATTACATTAGATCGTGGCGCAGCTAAAGGAAACGTAGTGAGCCATATTGCATCTGACAATATCGCAGGTGGTAAAATGGCAGGTGATTTTATCGCACAGAAATTAGGCGATAATGCCAAGGTGATTCAACTTGAAGGTATTGCAGGAACATCTGCGGCACGCGAACGAGGTGAGGGTTTCAAACAAGCTATTGATGCTCATAAATTCAATGTGCTTGCCAGTCAGCCAGCAGATTTTGATCGAACAAAAGGTTTGAATGTAACGGAAAATTTGTTGGCATCTAAAGGTGATGTTCAAGCAATTTTTGCGCAAAATGATGAAATGGCATTAGGTGCATTACGTGCGGTGAAAGCCGCAAATAAAAAAGTCCTTATCGTAGGTTTTGATGGTACCGATGATGGTGTTAAAGCGGTAAAAAGTGGCAAAATGGCAGCAACTATCGCACAACAACCCGAGCTTATTGGTTCATTAGGTGTTGTTACCGCTGATAAAATCTTAAAGGGCGAAAAAGTTGAAGCGAAAATTCCAGTAGATTTGAAAGTAATAAGTGAATAATCTATCTACTAAATAAGCTCGTTATATCACATTATGGGGCAAATTATATTTGTCCCATTGTGTAGAAAGAAAAAATATAACAATACAGGATAAAATAATGAAAAAAACCCTCACGGTTCTCGGTAGTATCAATGCTGATCACGTTATTTCTGTGCCTTACTTTGCTAAACCCGGTGAAACGCTAACAGGTCAAAATTATCAAATTGCCTATGGTGGCAAAGGTGCCAATCAAGCAGTGGCAGCCGCTCGTTTAGGTGCAAAGGTAGCGTTCATTAGTTGCATTGGATCAGATAGCATAGGCAAAACAATGAAAAATGCGTTTGAGCAAGAAGGAATTGATACAACCCATATTAATACCGTTTCACAGGAAATGACAGGAATGGCATTTATTCAAGTCGCCAAGTCTAGTGAGAACAGTATTGTGTTGGCTAGCGGTGCAAATGCACATTTGGGTGAGATGGTCGTTCGTCAAAGTGAGGCGCAAATTGCACAATCGGATTGCTTGTTAATGCAATTAGAAACCCCACTTTCTGGTGTGGAGCTGGCTGCTCAAATCGCTAAGAAAAATGGTGTTAAGGTTGTGCTAAATCCTGCTCCAGCGCAGATTTTATCGGACGAATTATTGAGTTTGATTGATATTATTACACCAAATGAAACAGAAGCTGAAATCCTGACGGGGGTAGCGGTAGCCGACGAGCAAAGTGCGGTGAAAGCTGCGAGTGTTTTTCACGATAAAGGCATTGAAACCGTAATGATTACCCTTGGCGCGAAAGGTGTGTTTGTCAGTCGAAAAGGTAAAAGCCGCATCATTAAGGGCTTTTGTGTGCAAGCAATAGATACTACCGCAGCTGGTGATACATTTAATGGCGGTTTTGTTACGGCTTTATTGGAAGAAAAATCCTTTGATGAAGCCATTCGTTTTGGTCAAGCTGCCGCTGCGATTAGTGTGACGAAAAAAGGGGCTCAATCCTCTATTCCAACGCGTCAAGAAACTTTGGAATTTCTTGAACACGCTTAAAGTGCGGTGAATTTTTAGGGTGTTTTTATGGCGACAATGAAAGATATTGCACGACTGGCGCAAGTTTCGACTTCTACAGTTTCACATGTCATTAATGGATCGCGTTTTGTTAGCGATGAAATTCGTGAGAAAGTGATGCGTATTGTCGCTGAACTGAATTACACCCCTTCAGCTGTTGCACGAAGCCTTAAGGTGCGCGAAACCAAAACTATCGGGCTACTTGTCACCGCAACAAATAATCCCTTCTTTGCGGAAGTGATGGCTGGCGTGGAGCAATATTGTCAGAAAAATCAATATAATCTTATTATTGCTACAACGGGTGGAGATGCCAAACGCCTACAACAAAATCTGCAAACTCTAATGCACAAACAAGTGGATGGTTTGCTTTTGATGTGTGGTGATAGCCGTTTTCAGGCTGATATAGAGTTAGCCATTTCGCTGCCACTGGTTGTGATGGACTGGTGGTTTACTGAGTTAAATGCAGATAAAATACTCGAAAATTCAGCACTTGGTGGCTATTTGGCGACAAAAGCATTAATTGATGCAGGACATCGTAAAATTGGCATTATTACGGGAAATCTCAAAAAATCTGTCGCACAAAATCGTTTGCAAGGTTATAAAAATGCGCTGTCGGAAGCAAAAATTGCGTTAAATCCTCATTGGATTGTCGAAAGTCATTTTGACTTTGAAGGCGGTGTACTTGGCATACAATCTTTACTTACTCAATCTTCACGTCCAACAGCAGTTTTTTGTTGTAGTGACACCATTGCTGTCGGTGCATACCAAGCTATTCAGCAACAAGGCTTACGTATTCCGCAAGATCTTTCAATTATGGGCTATGATGACATTGAATTGGCTCGTTATCTCTCGCCTCCTCTCTCCACCATTTGCCAACCGAAAGCTGAACTTGGCAAACTCGCTGTTGAAACACTATTGCAACGAATTAAAAATCCTAATGAAAATTACCTCACTTTGGTGTTAGAACCGACTTGTGTGTTAAGAGAGTCTATTTACAGTTTCAAATAAAATTAGAATAACTCAATTTCCTTATTGCTATTTTCAAAAAAACTGCTATTTTCTTGCGGTTTTTTTGTTTATTTAACCCACTGTTTAATTTAGGAATAAAATCTTATGAAAGAAAACAAACCTGTTGATCCTTATGCGAAATATAACGAACAATCGAATATTATCGCGAAAATAATTTTTGCTAGTCGCTGGTTGCAAGTGCCGATTTATTTGGGCTTGATTGTCACCCTTGCAATCTACTCTTATAAATTTATCAAAGGATTATGGGAGTTAGTGATTAATGTAAATGATATGGATTCCAACACAATTATGTTAGGCGTGTTGAATTTGATTGATGTCGTGATGATCGCCAACTTACTTGTGATGGTGACTATCGGTGGCTATGAAATCTTTGTATCTAAATTGCGTACACGTAATCACCCCGATCAACCTGAATGGATGAGCCACGTAAATGCCACCGTGTTGAAAGTTAAACTTTCTATGTCTATTATCGGCATTTCATCTATCCATATGTTGCAAACTTTTGTGAATGCAAGCAATATGCCAGAAAAAACGATGATGTGGCAATTATTGTTGCACTTGGGCTTTTTAGTGTCGGCAATTGCTTTAGCTTATACGGACAAAATTTTGTATAGCACAAGCCATAAAACACATTAAAAATTTACCGCACTTTTAACCCCGTTCAAATTGAACGGGGTTTTATATATCATATAGTTACAATTTAATTTTTTAGTATGATACGCCGTTTAGAATAGGAAAGCTTAAATAAAATACTAAGATGTTAATCAAGTAGAAATTAATCTTCTAAATCTAGAGGCTCTTGCGAAAGTATAATTCCTGTCAGATCTGCGTAAATATAATCTTCTGGGAAAAAGGTTACGCCACCAAAATTCACTGGAATATCACTCTCGCCAGCACTGCTTTCATCTGCACTGACTGGAATTGGCGCAAGGGCATGAATACCAATATCGAGGTTTTCTAATTGCTGAATTTGGCGTACTGCACCATATACAATAATGCCTTCCCAACCATTATCAACGGCAAGTTGAGCCAATTCTGCATCAATCAAACCACGGCGTACCGCACCACCGCCATCAATGACAAGCACTCGACCTTCGCCGTTTTCTTCTAATACTTCAGCAATTAATCCATTACTTTCAAAGCATTTTACTGTAGTGACTTTACCGTAAAAATGACTTACGCCACCAAAGCTTGAAAAAATTGGCTCCACGACATCCACTTGTTCTGCATAAAGATCGCAAAGTTCTGAAGTATCAATAAACATAACTTTCCCCTATCGATTGTTGAAATTTTGTTTGCTTTAGTATATGCCGATTTAGCCGATAAGCAAGCCTAAACTAAACAAGATATTGATTAATAACGAAATCATAGACATTTGAGCCAACATTGGACGCAATTCACTTGGCTGCTGACTACGATAAACAAAGATCGCGTGTTTAGCTAACAATGGCATTGCTAATACAAATAAATAATTTGTCCAAGAAGTGGCCGTGGCCGTTGCCACCGCAAATGCCAAATAACATAGAGCCGCCACACTTAATAAAATACAATGATAAACACGCCCTTTATATGCACCTAAACGAACGGCTAGGGTATTTTTGCTAGCTTTCGCATCCTGTTCAATATCACGTAAATTATTGATATTTAATACCGCACTTGCCAATAAGCCAGAACCAATAGCAGGCAAAATAATGTGGCTAGCAATACTGTGAGTTTGCAAATAATAAGTGCCGCCAACGCCAAGCAAACCAAAAAATACTAATACAGAAATATCGCCTAATCCCATATAGCCATAAGGTTTTGCCCCAACAGTGTAAGTAATGGCAGCAACAATAGCTAAAATTCCAAGCCCAGCGAAAGCGAATAAATCTGAGAGATTTTCATAAGCGATTCCAATCAAGAAACTTCCTGAAAGAAAACTTGCCATCACCATTAGAATTAATCCCCATTTCAGTTCTTTTGCTGAAATTGCGCCTTTTTGAATGCCACGTAATGGCCCAATACGTTCTTCAGTATCTGAACCTTTTTGATGATCCCCATAATCATTGGCAAAATTAGAAAGCACCTGCAATAAAATTGTCGTGAGTAAACAAAGCACCATTACAAGCCCATTAAAACCTTGTGGATTCGCCCAATAACCTAATGCCGAACCCGTGAAAATCGATGCCAACGCTAAGGGCAAAGTTTTCGGTCGAGCCGTTTCCCACCACATTTTCAATTTTTCATTTATCATTTTTTTTGACCGCACTTTTGATTACAATAAGCCGCGTATTCTACACTAAGACACCCAATTTATGAATGATTTAACCTTATCGCCTATCGCCATTATCCACACGCCTTATAAAGAAAAATTCTCCGTACCACGCCAACCTAAGTTAGTTGAAGACGGAGTAGGCATTGTAGAACTCTTACCGCCTTATAATTCGCCTGAAGCCGTGAGAGGATTAGAACAATTCAGTCATCTTTGGTTAATTTTTCAATTCGACCAAATCCAACAAGGGAAATGGCAACCCACCGTACGCCCTCCTCGGTTAGGCGGTAATCAACGAATTGGAGTGTTTGCTTCACGCGCAACGCACCGCCCAAATCCTCTTGGTTTATCCAAAGTCGAATTACGTCAAGTAGAATGCATCAACGGTAACATTTTTCTCCATTTAGGTGCGGTGGATTTAGTGGATGGCACGCCCATTTTCGATATCAAACCCTATATTGCCTATGCGGATAGTGAGCCAAATGCACAATCGAGCTTTGCTCAAGAAAAACCACCAGTAAAACTGACTGTTGAATTTACCGAGCAAGCCAAAAGTGCGGTAAAAAAACGAGAAGAAAAACGACCGCACTTAAGTCGTTTTATTCGCCAAGTGCTAGAGCAAGATCCTCGCCCAGCCTATCAACAAGGTAAACCGAGTGATCGTATTTATGGAACAAGTTTGTACGAATTTAATGTGAAATGGCGAATTAAAGCGGGTACGGTAAATTGTGTAGAAGTGATTGAAATAGAAAAAGACAAATAGATGTAATATGTAAATAAGGCAGGGAATCCCTGCCTTAGTTAATTTAAATGCCTTATTTTAGGAAAAACTGCCCTTTAGTTAATTTATATATTGTCATTAAAACCAATAAGCCAATCATTACATTTGAGAAAACAAAGGCAAAAATAGACACGCCTTGTAAAACATTGCCATGATAGAAAGCGGTAGCACTGTTTGCCATAGACGCTAATCCGAATGAGAATGTCCATAAGCCAATGTTAAGTCCTTTTTCCACAATCCAAGGGAATAATCGCAATAAGAAAAATAATTGCAAAAATCCATATCCCCAAAGGATTTTAGCTAACGTATCCACCTCGCAGTGATTGATCGATAAATAAGCAGATACACACACAAACGCAGGTGCTAAAACAATCCCTATTGTGGCTCTAAATTGTGGCTCAAGAGATGAAATACGTAAATGTTGTAATAATACAGGTTCAAAAATAATCCAAGCAATCATTCCTGCGCCAAAGAATAAGTAGGCTAAATCATGGTAGCCAAGTAATGCTAATGAACTTGCGCTGGTAAAATTAGCAGCTACCGCAGGCAAATAAAACGGAGGATGAGTAGATTTTTGCTCAAATACACCACCTTGCCATAATTCACTGACACGTAATGTTGAGAAAAGTAATTGACCAATCGTTCCAATCCAAATTAAAACTTCAGCAATTAAAGGATTCCAACGATAAAGAATATCGCCTACCAACATAGTTGTAATAGGAATCAATGCAATAAAGGAAAAACGAACTGGGCTATGATACTCTGCACGAACTTCCTCAAAGTAATAACGAAGTTTATACGCATACATTAAAATAAATAAAATCCAGACCACACTTGCTACAATGCCAAGAACATCACTTACCATTCGCGCAGCAGGAAATAAGTTTTCTAAATGAAACCAAGCTAAAGATAAGGCTGCTAAACCAAGAGGAATACCGAAATATCCTGTTGGAAGAGGAAAAGGCTTTGTTATATTCATAGTATGATCCTTATTTTGAAAAATATGAGCAAAGTGTAACATAACTATCAACAACAGACTTTTCTAAAAGTCTCAAATTTTTGTGAATTTCTATGAAGAAACATACTTGTTGTTCTGGCATAAAACCTCTACCCATTTTCATAAAAATAAAAAACCCGAACTTTCATTCGGGTTTTCTCATACAGGGAATTAATTATTCCGCATCATCTGCCATGTTAAGCATTTCAGCTAAGTTCGCACTTGCATCATCTGCAGTCATAACAAATTCATCAGCGATAGCAGCTTCATCTTCTTCAGATAATTTCGCTACGACATCATCAACTAAACGATGTTTGTGACGATTTTGATGATACGCAAAACCTGTACCCGCAGGAATTAATCGACCTACTATTACGTTCTCTTTCAAGCCACGTAATTCATCACGTTTACCTGCCACTGCTGCTTCGGTAAGAACACGAGTAGTTTCTTGGAACGATGCGGCAGAGATGAAGGATTCAGTCGCAAGAGACGCTTTGGTGATACCCAATAATTCACGTTCAAATTCAACTGGTGGTTTACCTTCTGCTTCACGTTGGCGATTAACAATTTTCACGCGAGCCACTTCGACTTGTTCTCCCTCAAGGAATTCTGAGTCGTAAGCTTTAGTAATTACCGCTTTACGTAACATTTGACGAACGATAACTTCGATATGTTTATCGTTGATTTTTACCCCTTGTAAGCGGTAAACATCTTGCACTTCGTTCACGATGTATTCAGTTACTGCACGCACGCCACGTAAACGTAAAATGTCGTGTGGTGTTTCAGCACCATCAGAAATTACATCGCCACGTTGTACCATTTCGCCTTCAAATACGTTGAGCTGACGCCATTTTGGAATCATTTCTTCGTAAGTTTCGCCTTCCGCAGGAGTAATTAATAAACGGCGTTTACCTTTGGTTTCTTTACCGAAAGACACGATACCAGAAATTTCAGCCAAGATAGCTGGTTCTTTTGGTTTACGTGCTTCAAATAAATCTGCAACGCGCGGTAGACCACCAGTAATATCTTTAGTACCCACAGATTCTTGTGGAATACGTGCTAATGGTTCCCCTACTTTCACTGCTGCGCCATCGTCTAAACTTACAATTGCTTTACCAGGTAAGAAGTATTGTGCAAGAACATCAGTTTCAGGTAAGAAAATATCGTTGCCATTTGCATCAACTAATTTAATAGTTGGACGTAAATCTTTACCCGCAGTTGCACGTTCACCCACATCTTGAACCACGATTGATGATAAACCTGTTAATTCATCTGTTTGACGCGTCACAGTTAAACCATCAATAATGTCTACAAATTTCACAAAACCAGATACTTCAGAGACAACTGGCATTGTATGTGGATCCCAATTTGCGATAGTTTCGCCTGCAGTGACTTCTTGACCGTCACCTTTGCTTAATACCGCACCATAAGGCACTTTATAATGTTCTTTAGTACGACCAAATGCATCAGTAATAGTTAATTCCGTGTTACGAGAAGTTAATACTAGTTTGCTTTCATCGTTAGTCACGAATTTTGCATTCATTAAATGCACTGTACCAGTGTTTTTAACTTGCACACTAGATTCTTTCGCTGCCGCAGATGCCGCACCACCAATATGGAACGTACGCATTGTTAGCTGTGTACCCGGCTCACCGATAGATTGAGCGGCAATAACCCCCACCGCTTCGCCTTGGTTGATTAAATGACCACGCGCAAGATCACGACCATAACATTTCGCACACACGCCAAAGTCAGTATCACAAGTTACAACAGAACGTACTTTTACGCTATCTACAGAGTTTGCATCCAACACATCACAGAGTTTTTCATCTAATAAGGTGTTACGCGGAATTAATACTTCTTCTGCACCCGGTTTTAAAATATCTTCTGCAGCAACACGACCTAATACTAATTCACGAAGTGGCACTTTTTCATCTCCACCTTCAATTAATGGGGTCATGACTAAGCCTTCGTGCGTACCACAGTCATCTTCTACAATCACTAAGTCTTGTGCCACATCAACTAAACGACGAGTTAAGTAACCTGAGTTCGCTGTTTTTAATGCGGTATCCGCCAAACCTTTACGAGCACCGTGGGTTGAAATAAAGTACTGTAATACGTTCAAACCTTCACGGAAGTTTGCTGTAATTGGGGTTTCAATGATCGAGCCATCTGGACGAGCCATCAAACCACGCATACCTGCTAACTGACGAATCTGCGCTGCAGAACCACGCGCACCAGAATCAGCCATCATAAAGATACTGTTAAAGGACGCTTGTTTTTCAGGATTACCTTCACGATTGATGACTTCTTCTTGAGATAAGTTTTCCATCATCGCTTTCGCTACGCGCTCATTCGCGGCAGCCCAAATATCGATTACTTTATTATAGCGTTCGCCTGCCGTCACAAGACCTGATTGGAATTGTTCTTGGATCTCAGCTACTTCTTCTTCCGCTGCAGAAATAATTTCGTATTTCTTCGCTGGAATTTCCATATCATCAATACCAACTGATGAACCAGAACGTGCCGCATACGCAAAACCGGTATACATAATTTGGTCAGCAAACATTACCGCTTCTTTTAAACCTAAACGACGATATGCTTCGTTAATCAGTTTAGAAATGGCTTTTTTACCTAATGTTTGGTTGAACAATGAATAAGGCATGCCTTTCGGCGCGATCATCCATAAGATTGCACGACCGATAGTTGTATCAGTCAGCGTGGTTTTCGCATCAAATTCGCCCGCTTCATTTTTCACATATTCAGTAATACGTACTTTCACACGAGAATGTAATTCTGCTTCGCCTGTACGATATGCTTTTTCAGCTTCGCGAGGATCTTGCAATAACATACCTTCGCCTTTACCGTTCACTTTTTCGCGGGTCATATAGTAAAGACCTAATACCACGTCTTGTGATGGAACGATAATAGGATCACCGTTTGCTGGAGAAAGCACGTTATTGGTGGACATCATCAACGCACGAGCTTCTAATTGCGCTTCAAGGGTTAATGGAACATGTACCGCCATTTGGTCACCATCGAAGTCTGCGTTAAACGCCGCACAAACGAGTGGGTGTAATTGAATCGCTTTACCTTCGATTAAGATCGGTTCAAACGCTTGGATACCCAAACGGTGAAGTGTTGGCGCACGGTTCAATAGAATTGGGTGTTCACGAATAACTTCTGCAAGAATATCCCAAACGATCGCCTCTTCACGCTCAACCATTTTCTTAGCCGCTTTGATTGTCGTAGCATAACCACGGCTTTCTAATTTCGCATAGATAAACGGACGGAATAATTCCAATGCCATTTTCTTCGGTAAACCACATTGGTGTAAGTGCAAGTATGGGCCAACAGTGATTACAGAACGACCAGAGTAATCAACACGTTTACCTAATAAATTTTGACGGAAACGACCTTGTTTACCTTTGATCATATCCGCTAATGATTTTAATGGACGACGGTTAGAACCCGTAATTGCACGACCGCGACGACCATTATCTAATAAGGCATCAACAGATTCTTGTAACATACGTTTTTCGTTGCGCACAATAATATCTGGCGCAATTAAATCTAATAAACGTTTTAAACGATTGTTACGGTTGATTACACGACGATATAAATCGTTCAGATCTGAAGTCGCAAAACGACCGCCATCAAGTGGTACTAATGGGCGTAAATCTGGTGGAAGAACTGGCAATACCGTCATCACCATCCATTCTGGTTTATTACCAGATTGAACAAATGCTTCTAATAATTTTAAGCGTTTAGTGATTTTTTTACGTTTAGTTTCAGAGTTAGTTTCTTGTAATTCTTCACGTAATTTTTCACATTCAGCTTCAAGATCCATACCTTTTAAGAGATCTTGAATCGCTTCGGCACCCATTTTCGCTTCAAATTCATCTTGCCAGCGATCTTCAGCGTCAAGGTATTGTTCTTCTGTTAATAATTGACCGCGCTCTAAGTCCGTCATACCTGGTTCGGTCACGATGTACATTTCAAAATAAAGTACACGTTCGATGTCGCGCAATGGCATATCTAAAAGTAAACCGATACGAGACGGCAATGATTTTAAGAACCAAATATGTGCAACTGGCGATGCAAGTTCAATATGACCCATACGTTCACGACGAACTTTAGTTTGAGTGACTTCAACACCACATTTTTCACAAATCACACCACGGTGTTTTAAACGTTTATATTTACCACATAAACATTCGTAATCTTTTACAGGCCCGAAGATACGCGCACAGAAAAGACCATCACGTTCAGGTTTGAACGTACGGTAGTTAATGGTTTCAGGTTTCTTCACTTCACCAAATGACCAAGAACGGATCATATCTGGGGAAGCTAACCCAATTTTAATCACATCAAAATCTTCACTGGTTTTTGATTGTGCTTTTAAAAACTTAACTAAGTCTTTCACAAATGTTCTCCTGTCGGAGTTAAAGGTTTAAAGTGCGGTTAAAAATTTCGGAGAATTTTGACCGCACTTCGGCGATTTATTGTTTCGTCATTTTTTCTCTTCGCTCCCCCTGTTTACGGGGGGAGCTGCCGCAGGCTGAGGGGGGAATTT
>NZ_KV833450.1:129391-169135 GCF_001837655.1 Haemophilus sp. HMSC071C11
AATTTCCCCCTTCCGCCCTTCGGGCACCTTCCCCCACAAGCAGGGGAAGGCAAGAATGAAATTACTCTTCGTCTAACTCGATATTTAAACCAAGTGAGCGGATTTCTTTCATAATTACGTTGAAAGATTCCGGTGTGCCTGGCTCCATATGTTGGTTGCCACTTACGATATTTTTATACATCTTCGTACGACCATTCACATCATCGGATTTCACAGTTAGCATTTCTTGTAAGGTGTAGGCTGCACCATATGCTTCAAGTGCCCATACCTCCATCTCACCGAAACGCTGACCACCAAATTGTGCTTTACCACCCAGTGGCTGTTGTGTAACAAGGCTATAAGAACCTGTTGAACGAGCGTGCATTTTATCATCAACTAAGTGGTTCAATTTTAGCATGTACATATAACCCACGGTTACTGGACGTTCAAATTTCTCGCCAGTACGACCATCGTAAAGGGTTATTTGACCTGAAGTTGGTAATCCACCAAGTTTTAATAGCTCTTTGATTTCCGCTTCGTCTGCACCATCGAACACTGGCGTTGCAACTGGTAAGCCCTTACGTAAATTTCCCGCTAAACGCAATACTTCTTCATCAGTAAAAGTGCTTAAATCCACTTTTTGTGAACCATTACCTAATAAATCGTATGCTTTTTGGATATAGCTACGTAATTTTTCCACTTCTTGTTTTTGTTTAAGCATTGCATTGATTTGATCACCAATACCTTTTGCAGCTAAACCTAAGTGAGTTTCAAGGATCTGACCGATGTTCATACGAGACGGTACGCCCAGTGGGTTTAATACGATTTCAACTGGCTGACCATTTTCATCGTATGGCATATCTTCAACTGGGTTAATTTTCGAGATAACACCTTTGTTACCGTGACGACCCGCCATTTTATCCCCCGGCTGGATTTGACGTTTCACTGCAAGGTAAACTTTCACAACTTTTAATACGCCCGGTGCAAGATCATCGCCTTTAATGATTTTCTTACGTTTCACTTCAAGTTTATGTTCAAACTCTTTACGAAGTTCTTCGTATTGCTCAGCAAGCTGTTCTAATTGGTTTTGTTTTTCTTCATCTGCAATGGTTTGTTCTAACCATTTAGTGCGATCTACTTTATCTAATTGTGCTGCATCCGCACCACTAGAAATAAGAAGATTACGCACACGAGCAAATAAACCAGCTTCTAAAATCTCTAACTCTTCAGTTAAATCTTTTTTCGCTTCACGAAGTTGCATTTCTTCGATTTCTAATGCACGTTTATCTTTTTCTACGCCATCACGAGTGAAGACTTGAACATCAATAACCGTACCTGATGTACCATTTGGCACGCGTAATGAAGAATCTTTCACATCGGAAGCTTTTTCCCCAAAGATTGCACGTAACAATTTTTCTTCTGGGGTTAATTGAGTTTCGCCTTTAGGGGTTACTTTACCTACTAAGATGTCGCCACCTTTAACCTCAGCACCGACATAAACGATACCAGATTCATCAAGTTTGCTTAACGCTGATTCACCTACGTTTGGAATATCCGCAGTCATTTCTTCTGCACCTAACTTAGTATCACGCGCAACACAAGATAATTCTTGAATATGGATCGTAGTGAAACGGTCTTGTTGAACAACACGTTCAGAAACTAACATTGAGTCTTCGAAGTTATAGCCGTTCCAAGGCATGAACGCCACGCGAATATTTTGACCTAATGCAAGTTCCCCTAAATCAGTTGAAGGACCATCTGCTAATACTTCGCCACGATTAATTGGATCGCCTAAATTCACACAAGGAATTTGGTTAATACAAGTATTTTGGTTAGAGCGGGTGTATTTAATTAAATTATAAATATCAATACCAGCTTCACCTGCAATGGTTTCATCTTCATTTACTTTAATCACAATACGAGACGCATCAACGTACTGAACGGTACCACCACGTTTTGCAACAACCGCAACACCTGAGTCAAGTGCGATTGGTTTTTCCATACCTGTACCAACTAATGGTTTATCCGCACGTAATGTTGGAACTGCTTGACGTTGCATGTTCGCACCCATCAACGCACGGTTCGCATCGTCATGCTCAAGGAATGGAATTAATGCAGCCGCAACAGATACCACTTGTTGTGTCGAAACATCCATATAGTGAATATCTTCAGGTTTATATAAACCAGATTCACCACGTTCACCACGAGCAGTAACGAAAGCATCAGTAAAACGGTTATTTTCGTCTAAGTTTGAGTTTGCCTGTGCAATGATGTAGTTTGCTTCATCAATTACAGATAAGTATTCAATTTCTTCAGTAACTTGACCATCAACCACTTTACGATATGGTGTTTCTAAGAAACCATAATCATTAGTACGTGCAAAAGCAGAAAGTGAGTTGATCAAACCGATGTTTGGACCTTCAGGGGTTTCAATCGGACATAAACGACCATAGTGAGTATTATGTACGTCACGCACTTCAAAGCCTGCACGCTCACGCGTTAAACCGCCCGGACCTAATGCAGAAATACGACGTTTGTGTGTCACTTCTGACAATGGGTTGTTTTGATCCATAAATTGCGAAAGCTGTGAAGAACCAAAGAATTCTTTTACTGCCGCAGAAATCGGTTTCGGGTTAATTAAGTCTTGTGGCGTGATCGCATCTAAATCGCCTAAAGATAGACGTTCTTTGACCGCTCTTTCAACACGCACTAAACCGATACGGAATTGGTTTTCAGCCATTTCGCCCACGCTACGGATACGACGGTTACCCAAATGGTCAATATCGTCTACTTCGCCACGACCATTACGGATGTCGATCAATTTACGCATTACCGCAATAATATCTTCATTGCTTAAAATACCAGCACCTTCCCCTTCTGGAAAAGCTAAAGAACGGTTGAACTTCATACGACCTACTGTAGATAAATCATAACGTTCTGCAGAGAAGAATAAATTATTGAATAACGCTTCTGAAGATTCTGGTGTTGGTGGCTCGCCCGGACGCATCATACGATAAATTTCGTAAAGCGCACTGGTTTTGTCATAAGTTGGATCGACACGTAGCGTTTCAGAAATATATGGACCGTAATCTAAATCATTAGTAAATAAAGTTTCGATCGTGGTGTAACCAGCTTGTGCTAATTTTGCGAGGGTTTCTAACGAAATTTCGCCATTTGCAGGACAAATAATTTCGCCAGACTCTAAATCAACATAATCTTTCGACGCAACTTTACCTAAAATATATTCAGAAGGCACAACCACTTGTGAGATATTATCTTTTTCTAATGCTTTAATGTGACGAGCAGTGATGCGACGACCACGTTCAACATACACTTTGCCATTTGCTTCAATATCAAAAGAAGCCGTTTCACCACGTAAACGTTCTGGCACTAAAGTCATTAACAATTTATCGCCAGCGATTTCAAAGGTAATTTTATCAAAGAATAAGTTTAAGATTTCTTCAGTGGTATAGCCTAATGCACGAAGAATAATTGTTGCCGGTAATTTACGGCGACGGTCAATGCGCGCAAATAAGTTATCTTTTGGATCGAATTCAAAATCTAACCAAGAACCACGGTAAGGAATAATGCGTGCGTTATAAAGCACTTTACCTGAAGAATGGGTTTTACCTTTGTCAGAATCAAAGAATACACCTGGACTACGGTGTAATTGTGAAACGATAACACGCTCGGTACCATTAATTACAAAAGTACCGTTATCAGTCATTAATGGGATTTCCCCCATATAAACTTCATTTTCTTTAATATCTTTAACTGCGCGTGAAGAAGATTCTTTATCGTAGCTCACTAAACGTAATTTTACACGTAAGCCTGCTGCATAAGTTGAGCCACGAATTTGGCACTCACGTACATCAAACTCTGGCTCTTCTAAACGATAATCTACATATTGTAATTCTGTATAGCCATTATTGCTTACAATAGGAAATACAGAACGGAATGCCGCTTCTAAACCTTGCTGACCTTCAGGATCTTTTTGAATAAATTTATCAAAAGAATCCAACTGAATGGTTAATAAATAAGGAACATTTAAAACTTGCGGACGTTTACCGAAATCTTTACGAATTCGTTTTTTTTCAGAATAGGAGTAACCCATTGGTTTTCCTCTGCTAACTGTTCAGTGACCTAGCCACAAACTAACTGTGACGTGAATGACCGTTAAAATGACCGCACTCTGAACCTTACTTCTATAGTGGGGTGACAACTCAAATTACATAGAACGACAACTTGAGCAAAACAACGACAAATAACGGTGAATTTGTCATTGTGTGGATGTGCTTTCTATCAAAAACACGGTTAAATTAAGCAATAAAAGGTCAAAATTGATTAAAAATCAATCTAAATCTTTGCTAATTTCAAGGCGGTAAATTTTAAATGAATGCAGCTTTCTCGTCAAGTTTAAAACTTATATAGAAATTTTATGAAACAAAAAAACCGCACTTTCAAAAAGTGCGGTTTAAAATCTATCAATTCTTTAAATTATAAAGAAGTTTGATCAACAGCAACACCTGCACCCATAGTGGTAGAGATGCTTACTTTCTTGATGAAAATACCTTTAGCAGTAGTTGGTTTTGCTTTATTTAAAGCAGCCAATAATGCTTGAAGATTTTCTTTTAATTGAACTTCAGAGAAGTTTGCTTTACCGATAGTGGTGTGGATAATACCGTTTTTATCATTACGATAACGGATCTGACCAGATTTAGCATTTTTAACTGCTTCAGCAACGTTTGGTGTTACAGTACCAACTTTAGGGTTTGGCATTAAACCACGTGGGCCTAATACTTGACCTAATTGACCAACAACACGCATTGCATCAGGAGAAGCGATAACAACATCAAAGTTCATTTCGCCTTTTTTGATTTGCTCTGCTAAATCTTCCATACCCACTAAATCAGCACCAGCTTCTTTAGCTGCATCTGCGTTAGCACCTTGAGTGAACACAGCTACACGTACTTCACGACCAGTACCGTGTGGTAATACTGTTGCACCACGAACGTTTTGGTCAGATTTACGAGGATCGATACCTAAGTTTACTGCAACATCAACACTTTCAACGAATTTAGCCGTTGCGAATTGTTTTAATACCGCGATTGCTTCGTTAATTTCGTATGCTTTAGTAGAATCTACGCCAGCTTTGATTGCTTTCATTTTTTTAGTCAATTTAGCCATCGTATTATTCCTCCACCACTAAGCCCATTGAACGAGCAGTACCAGCGATTGATTTCATTTTCGTTTCGATAGTCGCACCAGTCATATCTGCTGCTTTAGTTTCAGCGATTTGACGAACTTGATCTAAAGTTACTTTACCCACTTTATCTTTGTTCGGTTTACCAGAACCAGATTTGATACCTGCAGCTTTTTTCAATAATACTGCTGCTGGTGGAGTTTTAGTGACGAAAGTAAATGAACGGTCTGCATATACAGTGATAACAACTGGAATTGGTAAACCTTTTTCTAAGCTCTCAGTACGAGCGTTGAATGCTTTACAGAATTCCATAATGTTCACACCTTGCTGACCTAATGCAGGACCAACTGGTGGTGATGGGTTAGCCATACCAGCTGCAACTTGCAACTTAACATAGGCTTGGACTTTTTTTGCCATTTTAGTTTTCCTCTAATTGGGTAATAACGCTATTAAATAGCTCCCCGATAATTTTTAGTGCAAAATTCATTGCACCACACAAAAATATGAGCCCTGAACGGCTCATAATGGGTGCGGATTATATTAAAAGTGCGGTTGTTTTTCAAGCACTTCTTAAATCCGCTAGAAGATATTATTGCGCATCACCAATTAATACTGAATCTAACGCAATTTCAATCATATCATTGAATGTTAATTGACGTTCTTCTGCTGTGGTTTGTTCGTGAGTACGAATATGATCAGACACGGTACAAATCGTTAATGCTTTTGCACCATATTCTGCAGCCACACCATAAATTCCAGCAGCTTCCATTTCCACACCTAAAATGCCGTATTTTTCCATTACATCGAACATTTCAACATCGGGTGTATAGAATAAATCCGCCGAGAATAAATTACCTACACGAACGGCTTTGCCTTTTGCTTTTGCAGCTTGAACAGCAGCTTGTGCCATATCGAAGTCAGCAATAGGTGCAAAGTCGTTATCTTTGAAACGAATACGGTTTACTTTTGAATCAGTACATGCACCTAAACCGATAATCACATCGCGCACTTTCACGTCCATACGAACAGTGCCACAAGAACCTACACGGATAATTTTTTTCACGCCATATTCAGTGATTAATTCTTTCGCGTAAATAGAGCAAGATGGAATCCCCATACCGTGCCCCATAATAGAAATTTTACGACCTTTATAAGTTCCAGTAAAACCAAGCATATTACGAACATTCGTTACTTCAACAACATCTTGTAAAAAAGTTTCTGCAATGTATTTTGCACGAAGTGGATCGCCAGGCATTAAAACAACATCAGCAAATGCACCTTCAGGCGCGTTAATATGTGGAGTCATAATTTTTCCTTATTTTTAATAATGAATAAAAATGAATAAAGTGCGGTCATTTTTTACCGCACTTTTTAATTGATTAAGATAAATTAAAGTGCTGCAGCACCTAAGCCGATAAATAAACCAGCAATAGTTGCACTCATTAAGTTAGCGAGAGTACCAGCGATAACGGCTTTGATACCTAAACGAGCAACATCACTACGACGGCTTGGTGCCATACCACCTAAACCACCAATTAAAATTGCAATTGAGCTGAAGTTAGCAAAACCACAAAGCGCGAAAGTAATAATCGCTTTGGTTTTTTCAGTTAATACAATTGCAGAATCTGGTTGTAAATATTTTGCAAATTCAAGATAACCCACAAATTCATTAACCGCTAATTTCATCCCGATCATTTGTCCTGCAATACCTGCTTCAGCACCATCAGTTACACCGATTAAGTATGCTAATGGTTTGAAAATTAAACCAAAGATAGATTGTAAGGTTAAATCGCCATAGCCGAACCATCCGCCTACGCCACTTAAAATACCATTAATTAATGCAATTAAACCAACGAATGCGATTAACATTGCACCTACGTTTAACGCAAGTTGCATACCTGCACTCGCACCGCCCGCCATTGCTTCAAGTACGTTAGTTGGTTTTTCTGAATCATTGTCTTCTGGTTGTTTATCTGTGAATTGTTCGGTTTGTGGGAACATTAATTTCGCAAATAATAAACCTGCTGGTGCCGCCATAAATGACGCAGCGATTAAGTATGTCAATGGCACGCCCATTCCTGCGTAACCTGCCATTACTGAACCCGCGATAGACGCTGTACCACCCACCATAATAGCAAATAATTCAGATTGGGTCATATTTTTAATGTAAGGGCGAACAACTAATGGTGCTTCAGTTTGACCGACGAAGATATTCGCCGCCGCTGACATTGATTCCGCTTTTGACGTACCCAATGCTTTTTGTAATGCGCCACCTAATACTTTAATCACGACTTGCATAATGCCGAGATAGTAAAGCACAGAAATTAAGCCAGAGAAGAATACGATAATCGGTAATACTTTCACTGCAAAAATGAAACCGGATGGTTTACTTGGATCTGCCAATCCGCCGAAAACGAAATTAATCCCGTCATTACCATAGGCAATAACATTGGATACCATATCCGCAGCGGCACCCAATGCTTGTTTACCTGCAGGCACATATAAAATAAGGGCGGCAAATCCTACTTGGATTGCTAACGCCCCTACTACGGTTCGAATACTAATCGCTTTACGATTATTAGAAAGTAACACGGCAATAGCGATTAATACGACCATTCCCAAAATGCTGCTTAACACACTCATTTGATTCCCCTAGATTAGTTAAGTTAATAAAATTCGGCTTATTCTACTTGTTTTCTTATGAAAAGTCGGCGAATTTTCACCGCACTTTTTGTAAACGTCTATAAAATAGTCAAAACCTTGTTAATTCCACATTGACGCGCATAAGCAGATAGCACATTAGTTTCTTCCACACTTGGGATATGCGCTGATAACCCA
This sequence comes from Haemophilus sp. HMSC071C11, assembly GCF_001837655.1. Classification (NCBI taxonomy): domain Bacteria; kingdom Pseudomonadati; phylum Pseudomonadota; class Gammaproteobacteria; order Pasteurellales; family Pasteurellaceae; genus Haemophilus; species Haemophilus sp. HMSC071C11. The sequence goes on from NZ_KV833450.1 coordinate 137,412, forward strand.
GCTTCATCACGCGTACCTTTGCTATGCACGCGGATAATTTTTAATGCCACATCAGGATAATTTCGTAGTAGTTGAGCAACTTTGCCCACCAAATGTTCAGCATCAAAAAAGTGCTTTAAAAAAACCAACCGCACTTCTTCCACTTTATTTAATGGCAACAAGGCAGCTAAATTTTGCAAATTCCGCTCCAGTTTATCGTTTTTTATATGCAAACGTTCTAGTATCACTTGCTGTGGTACAATGCCAGCTTGATTTTTCCGATCGAAACAAAGTGTTTGCAAGCCAATGCCCTCGCCTTTGAGATCAAATAAAAATTTGTCAGTGACATCAATTAACGAACAAACACGATCAAACTCAAAAAAGCCACTACTATCCAAATAACAAGTCAATCCTTGCGAACGTAAAGCCTTAAAGAGTGGCACAAGTTTTTTGTGATGAATAGTGGGTTCTCCACCAGAAACCGTTACACCGCGAATAAATGGAACTGCCTCCATAACCTGTTCATACAAATACTGCAAACTGACCAATTTCGCACTTTCCGTATAACGAGGTATAGTTTCCGGATTATGGCAATACAAGCAATTTAGCTTGCAACCTTGCAGAAAAATACTCGAACGATTGCCTTGTCCCTCTACATTTGAAAAAGGAATAATCCGATGTAACGGCACAAAAATCTCAGAAAGTGCGGTCATTTTTCTAATTATTTTTCAGCGATCACATCTTTTTCATTGCGTAATTGGCGATCAAACACATTGGCACATTCATCCGTACCCGAGCCATACCAAGTTGTATCGCGTAATGCGACTTCGCCTTTACGGTATTTTTCAACTTCGCTTTTCTTCACTAGATAACCTGTAACTCGAATTAAATCTGTATTTTTCAAATAGGTGGTAATGTAGCGATAGCCTAAGGAAAATGCGCCATCAATAATATCCACCACTGCATCGCAGTGATCTACATAGGTTTGATCAAAGGCGAATAAATCCCCTGTACCAGATGGGAAATATTTATGGAACGGTGCAGATTGTTTCAAATGTGCAAGTAACGTTGGTTCTTCGCCTACACGAATACGGTGAGCCGGTGCGTTACGCTTGTCTTCTTCGTGGTTACTTGCGCCCACTTGTGCGTGTAATAAATAACGATTGCCAGTACGTTCGGCATAAACTCCTTCGTGCGCATCAGTAATTTCTTTCAATTTATCCATAATCGCAGTGGCAATTTCATCGCCACGAACGCTCTTACCAAAGGTTTCATTTAAGCCTTCACATTGCAATAAGTGGTTTGCTGCATCTGCCAAGCCCACAATTGCGAACATCCCCGTAAAATTAGTGCGTTTGATAAATCCCTCTTTTTCGAGGAATGAACTGTTAAAGAAATTACTTTCTTCCACTACAAATTTGTGGCGTTTATCCATGGTTGAAAGAGCACATTTCGCCACACGCGGTAATAATTCATTCAGCATTTCATCCGCACTTTTACAGGTGCGAGCAATTGTCCCTAGACGTAAACGCGTTAAGGTGTAGGCGCCGCCACATTCAGGCAGTGCGTTATAGCAACTTGCTACGCCGTATTCTTCGCCTAGATCGGAAATATAGTAAGCATCGTTGGCAAAAGATGGTTTAGAAACCAACAAACAGGCTTTTGCTGCAAGTTCAGCAAAATCACGGCTTGTTTTCGATTTGTCATAACGAATAGTCATATTCGGTGTTGGCGCTTCAAGCTCAATCACGGCGCGTAAAATCAAGCGACCTGCTTTCGTATCATAAGGCCCAATATTGGCATGACAGAATGAGTCAGGCACAGTTTTATCAATATGATTTAAGAAACGTTTAATTTTTATGTAATCTTTTTCTTCATCAGTAATGAACGGTTCGAGCAACACATCAAGACGCCCAACATAAACAGGATAAGTCGTAATGGATGGCACGCGGGAGTAAAGAATCAATAATCCATCAAGTGCCTCATCAAGATCTTTTGGAGGCGGCAACTCTAAAAATTCGCAGCCCTTTTGGATATACACATTGTAATCAGGCAGGATATAACGAGGACGATAAATCGCGTAGCCTTCACATAAATCACAAATCATCTGATTCTGTAAAAAGCCCCATTCTTCATCGGTATAGCCAAGTAAATCGCGAGGATCAAATAAACGCTCGGCAATATTGCCTAATGTCATTAATTTTTGATGATAAGTCAGATTATTGGCTTTAACCGTATCGAGAATATCTTGAAGTGAAGCTAACATAACGTCCCCTTTGAAAATGGTTTCGTATTGTACGCAATGGTAACAAAATAGACAATTTTGAAAACGTGAGGAAGATCACAGTTTTAGAAAATAAACATTATGCAAACGGTTACTCAAAATAAATATGTTTTTGATATAAATGAACTGACAAAATTATTTCTGTTTTTGCATCTTTCCTTTTATGATAAAACGGAATATAAAAGGTAATAAATATGAAGAAAAAAGTACGCGTTATACCTCGCACATCTTGGGCTGCCACATCATTATGGACCGCGCAATATAAAACCATTTCAATCTTACTTTTTGCTCTTTCTATTTTAGGTATTGGAGATGGGCTTATTGTATTATCAGGTTTAGGATCGACACCTTGGACTGTACTTTCACAAGGTATAGCAATACAGACAAATTTTGATATTGGCTGGTCATCTTTTTTAATTAGTTGCGCAGTAATGTTGGTATGGAAACCTCTCAAATTACGCCTTGGGCTTGGGACATTATTAAATATTATCGTTATTGCTCTATTTCTAGGGATCACAACAAAAATACTGACGCCGCCAACCGCACTTTTTTCACGAATGATCTTCTGTCTGATCGGTATATTACTCTATGGTTTTGGAACTGCGTTATATCTCACTTGTCACTTAGGTGCAGGCCCTCGAGACGGATTAATGGTTGGTATTTGCCAACGTTTTCATTTAAGCATCAACGTGGTACGCTCAAGCCTTGAAATCTCGGTTTGTTTACTTGGTTTTTTACTTGGTGGTGTCGTTGGCTTGGGTACTGTCCTTTTCGCCACCAGCATAGGCAGCGTTGTTCAATTCTTCTTAAATATTATTGCTCGTTTGCCACATATTCCGTATGAAAAGTGATATTTCAGCTAACGCATTGTCTATTGAAATTAACTCTAAATTCATTTGAGTCTCTTTTCCCGCGGGTGGGCAAAATGCAAGATGCTTATCGACATCATTAATCGGTTTCCAGCGTCTCGGCTGAGAAGAACGACTATTTGGATAAAATCCGATAGTCGGAATATTAAACGCACTGCTCAAATGCAATGGCCCAGTAGATCCTGCAATAAATAAATCCGCACAAGCTAAAGAATGAGCAAAATCCACTAAACCTTTATTCTTATCGTAAATGGCTACGCGTAAATCATTCACAAGATTTGCTAATTCATAGGCTTTTTCTCTTTCGCCAGGCCCTGCTGTCAGCACAATATTGCAATCAAACTCAGCCAATAAGCCTTTAATTAAATCCGCATATTGCGCTAAAGAAAGATTCGTAGCTGAACCACCAGAACCACTATGCACAAAGATCCATTTTTTATTTGCGGAAAGCCCTAAACTCTCTTGTAAAAAAACGCGCTGGTTTTCCACCGCACTTTTCTCAAAGATTAAATAAGGCGGTTTAGGTTCAACAACTGGCATATTATGCTTTTGCAAAAAAGTGCGGACTAAATCTTGATTGTATTCCGCTTCTGATTTTTCTGAACGAGAACGACGTTGTGTTAGACGGTGATTATAAAGAATTTGAACCCATTTAGTCGCAGGTGCAAGGCGATATTTAATTCCACTTTTCCAAGCGAGTTTTCCATTATGGGTATTGGAAAAGAAACTAATCATGCCATCAAACTGCTGCGCTTTGATTTCCTGCACAAGACGTTTGAAATCCGTTTTGTCATTTTTTTTGCTATCAATAATAACATCATCAATAAATGGACAAATTTCCGCTAAAGGCGCAGTGTAACTCGGCACAAGTGCGGTTAATTTTAGCTCTGGATTTGAGGCTTTCAACATTGCAAAAGCAGGCCATGCTTGCATAAAATCGCCTAATTTATCGTTACGAATAACTAAGATCTTTTCCATAATTTCTCCGCTAAAATAAAAAAACCGCACTTGAAAGTGCGGCCGTATTTTATGTTATTTTTGTGGATTATAAAACATCAACACAATTTAAGTCTTCGAAAGATTGCTCTAAGCGTTTAGACATTGATTCTTCCATTTTACGTAACCAAACACGTGGGTCGTAGTATTTTTTGTTTGGTGCATCTGGGCCTTCAGGGTTACCTAATTGACCTTGAAGATAAGCTTCATTTGCTTTATAGAAATTCAAAATACCATTCCAAGACGCCCATTGCGTATCAGTATCAATGTTCATTTTGATTGCACCGTAGCCAATTGCTTCGCGGATTTCTTCGCGGCTAGAACCTGAACCACCGTGGAAGACGAAGTTAATTGGTTTTGCAGGAAGATTGCGTTCTTTAGAAACGAACTCTTGTGATGCACCTAAAATAGATGGTTTTAATTTTACATTACCTGGTTTGTAAACACCATGTACGTTACCGAATGCAGCAGCAACGGTAAAGTTAGGGCTTACTGGATGCAATTGATCGTAAACATAAAGCACATCAGACGGTTGTGTATATAAACGTGATTCATCAACATCAGAGTTATCTACGCCGTCTTCTTCGCCACCAGTAATGCCAATTTCGATTTCAAGGGTCATCCCCATTTTATCCATACGAGCAAGATATTCACGGCAGATTGCCATATTTTCTTCCATTGACTCTTCAGATAAATCGATCATATGTGAAGAGAAAAGTGGACGACCCGTTTCGGCAAAATGTTTTTCGCCTGCATCTAATAAACCGTCGATCCAAGGTAATAATTTTTTCGCTGCGTGATCAGTATGAAGAATAACAGGCACACCGTATTCTTTCGCTAAAGTATGAACCTGTTTCGCTCCAGCAATCGCCCCTAAAACATCTGGACGAGTACCACTCGTTGGTTTGATACCTTTACCTGCATAGAACGCTGCGCCACCATTTGAAAATTGGATAATCACTGGTGCTTTTACACGTGCAGCAGTTTCTAACACGGCATTAACGGAGTCTGAACCCACACAGTTTACGGCAGGAATAGCAAAGTTATGCTCTTTAGCATAAGCAAAAACTTTTTGCACATCTTCGCCTGTTACAACACCGGGTTTCACGATATCTAATAATTTAGCCATACTTGTGTTTCCTTTTTATGTTTAGCGGGATAAGCCCACAATTTGAAGAATTTGTATTGATGATGGCATTTTTGATGCCACCATCAATATGTTATAGAGGAAAAGTGCGGTTAGTTTTTCGCACGTTTTTCAAGAATTTCTACTGCAGGTAATACTTTGCCTTCTACAAACTCTAAGAATGCACCACCACCCGTTGAAATGTAAGAAATCTTATCAGCAATACCAAATAAATCGATAGCCGCTAAGGTATCGCCGCCGCCAGCAATAGAGAATGCATCGCTGTTTGCAATGGCGTGAGAAATGATTTCAGTCCCTTTACGGAAGTGAGGGAACTCAAACACACCAACTGGGCCATTCCACAAAACGGTTTTTGCATTTTTGATAATTTCAGCCAATTGTTCTGCTGATTTATCGCCAATATCAAAAATAGATTCATCATCTTTCACTTCATTTACCGCTTTTTCTGTTGCTGCTGCCGTTTCAGAGAACTCTAAACCTACACGCACATCAACTGGAACTGGAATATCTGTATTTGCGGCTAATTCTTTCGCAACTGGCATTAAATCAGCTTCATATAAAGATTTACCTACATTGTGACCAGCTGCCGCGATGAAAGTATTTGCAATGCCACCGCCCACAATAATTTGGTCAGCGATTTTTGAAAGAGAATTTAATACTTCTAATTTAGTTGAAACTTTAGAACCGCCTACGATCGCGACCATTGGACGAGCAGGTTCTTTTAATGCTTTACCTAATGCATCTAATTCAGCGGCTAATAATGGGCCTGCACAAGCGATCGGTGCAAATTCTGCAACGCCGTAAGTTGATGCTTGCGCGCGGTGCGCTGTACCAAAGGCATCCATTACAAATACATCGCAAAGTGCGGCATATTTTTTACCTAATTCTGGATCATTTTTCTTTTCGCCTTTGTTTATGCGTACGTTTTCTAAAACAACGATTTCGCCATCTTTAACATCCACACCATTTAAATAATCTTGTTCTAAACGCACATTAAAGCCTGCGTTTTTTAAGTAATCAACAACTGGTTGTAAAGAATCTTCTGGTGTGAATTCTCCTTCAGTTGGACGACCTAAGTGAGAAGTTACCATCACTTTCGCGCCTTTTTCTAAGGCTAATTTTAAAGTAGGAATGGTCGCACGAATACGCGCATCTGAGGTCACTTTGCCATCTTTTACTGGCACATTAAGATCTGCACGGATAAATACACGTTTACCCGCTAAATCTAAATCGGTCATTTTGATTACTGACATAATCTATCCTCTTGTTAAGTTAAAATTAAAATTGAAAACTTTTCGTATTATACCTACTTCGTACTAGGTTGTAACGATTTAGATCAAAGAAATTCTTATTTGCTTTGGCAATTCATTACCTGCCATTTTTTATCATAACAAATAAATAATTCATTTCGACTAGCCCTCAAATACGCATTTTTTAATTGTGGATTATGTTGCTTCATCCAACCAAAAAGTTCATCTCTACTTAATTTTTGATTCGGTAATTTTAATGCGTTAAATAATTCCTGCTCCTTAGCAAAATATTGCTGGGCAGAATCAAAGGCGCAACTACCGTGTTTTTCCCATTCGCCTTGCAATAATTTCTCGCCCGGAGAAATCGCCAAATATTGTGCTAATAAACCTTTTGGCAAGGCGGGTAAATCGCCTTTGCAAAAACGAGGATGATCTGAAACAGCGCGAGCATTTGCATTTTGTGGCCATAGCCCATGTACAACCCAACCAAAAGTGCGGTTATTTCCACATTGATATTGAGAGGAATAAGGCAACTGATCGCCATATTTTTCACGCTGAATATCACAAAATCCAGGCGACCAAGATAATGCCAACATATAATAATCGACCGGTGCCTTTGCGTTTTGCCCAATATGATCATTGCGCATAATCACATCATAGTTTGCAAAAACATCTGGATTTTTTACCGCACTTTTTTCAATATCCGTCCGCTTTGTCTCAAATTGAGGCTCGAATTTAGGTTCAAATTTAGGCTCAGATACTTTTGTTTGCTTCGTCTGCTCAATTACGGGCGAGGATGATTGATGTTTAGTTTTGGTTGTATCGGTAAAATATTGCCAAATTGCTAATATAACGAGAACAATAAGAGAAAGAATGGAAGTAAGTTTTTTCATAAATTTTGTTTAGTTTTTGTCAATCAAGTTTTTGTCGGCTATAATTCGCCGCTTTCAACTTTCTATTAAGGATCACAATGGCATTATTCATCACTAGCAAATGTACCAACTGCGATATGTGCTTGCCTGAATGCCCAAACGAAGCCATTTCCATTGGCGATGAGATTTATGTGATCGATCCTATACTTTGCACGGAATGTGTCGGCCATTACGACACCCCAACCTGCCAAAAAGTTTGCCCAATCACTAACTGTATTAAGCCCGATCCTGAACATCAAGAAACCGAAGAACAGCTTTGGGAACGCTTTGTAATGATTCATCATTCGGATAAATTGTAGAAAATAACTTCCCTTACTTGTGGGGGAAGATGCCCGAAGGACGGAAGGGGGCTTTCTATATCTCCCCTCAACCTTCGGCAGCTCCCCTGCAAACAGAGGAAGAAAAGTGTTTTCTCTAGGGAAAAATCAAATATTACCCCGCCACCACTGGTAAATATCCCCATTGAATTAAAAATGGAATGAGCATAATCACGACGCCAATTAATAACGCAAACACCAAAGCGAAATTACCGCCAGAAACACGATATGGCAATGTTGGATTTTCAATACGTGTACGCCATGCCAAGCTAATTGGTAAAATTAAGCAATAGAACGCACACAACAAACCTGCGTAACTTAATGCTGTAATAAATCCTTCAGGATAAAACAATGCAAATACAAGTGGCGGTAAAAATGCGGCTACAGTTAATACAAAGCGATTATTTGGCAAATGATAGCGTTTGAATAAATCACCTAAGCCTTCAAATACACCAAGCATTACGCCTAAGAATGAAGTAATTAAAGCAAGTGATGAGAACACACGTACAACCTCTCCCATAAAATGAGAACCTGTAATTTCACGTGTTGCATTCACTAAGCCATTTAGCGTTGGGTCAGCTTGTAAAATATGCACAAATTCACTTTGACTTAATACACCATGAGTTGCTAACTGCCATACAAGGTAAGCAGCTAATGGAATCGCAGTACCAATCAAAATGGCACGACGAAATTTATCAACACTTCCACCTAAGTAGCTATTCACACTCGCCATTATAACGTGGAAACCGAAAGAAGTAAAAAATATTGGTGCCGCAGAAACCACAAAAGCATAATCCAAAGGCAATGCCATTAAATTATCTGTTGCCACTTTGGGAAGCATCATAAACAGTACAAAAGCAAAAGCGACTAACTTACCAATAAATAACACGCGAGTTAAACCATCCACGCCTTTCGTTCCTACAACCACGAAAGAACCTAATACAACAGTAAAGATAATAATCGCCGTTTTAAGTGAGATTGCGTCCATTCCAAAAGCCGTTGGCAAGCCTGAAAGTAAAGATCCACCACCAGTAATATAAGCGGCTGAAAGTGCATAAAGTAAAACTAACAAACTCAACGTGGCGAAAATTCGCCCAGGAACCCCAAAATATTTTTCAGCGAGCGTGGCGACACCATCATCCAACTGATCCGCTGTTTGATACACTTCTACAAACAACAATCCGCTGTAAACCAACAAAGCCCACAAGCCAACGAGCAATAACAGGGTATAACCAAAGCCCATACCCGCTGATGTAAGCGGCATAGCAAGCATACCTGCTCCAATGGTTGTGCCTGCAATAATCAGCGCACTCCCAAAAGTTTTGTTTTTTAGCATAAAATTGTCCTTATAATGTTGTGTTTAAAAACTAATTTAAATTTGACCGCACTTTTCTTTATAGTGTAAACGGCAAACAGAAAGATAAGAATCATTGCCCCCAATTTGAATTTGTGCACCTTCTTTAATGACCTCGCCCTGATCATTTAAACGCAAAACAAAATTAGCCTTGCGGCCACAATAACAAATTGTTTTTAATTCTTCGAGTTGATCCGCCCAAGCCAGTAAATATTTACTTCCTTCAAAAAGTTCCGCTTGGAAATCTGTACGCAAGCCATAACAAAGCACAGGGATTTTGAGTTTATCAACAACATCACTCAACTGGTAAACTTGTTGTTTGCTAAGAAATTGAGCTTCATCCACCAACACGCAATGCACTTTTTCTTTTTTTAAGTGCTCATTGATTTCATCAAACAAATTGGTTTCCGAGCGAAATAAAAAGGCATCTTGCGAAATGCCAATACGCGATGTGACTTTTCCCACGCCAAAACGATCATCAATCGCAGCCGTATAAACTAATGTGCTCATATCACGCTCACGATAGTTATAGGAAGATTGTAGCAACGTCGTTGATTTTCCAGCGTTCATTGTGGAGTAATAGAAGTAGAGTTTCGCCATTTTTTCTCCTAAATTGCCGGTAATTCCGTCATTGCCCAACGAGGTTTAACATCAATAGCCAGATCGCTATGCTGACCTTGTTTTAAACGTAAAAAACCTGTGTAAGCAATCATTGCGCCATTATCTGTACAAAATTGAGGTTGAGGATAAAACACTTCGCCACCTAAATTTTGCATTAAGTGCGCAAGCGTTTCTCGGAGTTTTTTATTTGCACTCACTCCTCCCGCAATCACTAAACGTTTATAGCCAGTTTCTTTTAATGCGCGCTTACATTTAATGGCAAGAGTATCCACCACCGCATCTTGGAAAGCATAAGCAATATCCGATTTAGTTTGTTCTGTCAGTTCGCCCTCGTTTTTAATTGCTTGATTAACTGTATTTGCGGCAAATGTTTTTAAACCAGAAAAACTAAAATCAAGGCCTGCACGATCTGTCATTGGACGTGGAAATATAAAGCGATTTGGCGTGCCTTTTTCCGCTAAACGAGAAAGTGCCGCGCCGCCTGGATAATCTAATCCAAGTAATTTTGCTGTTTTATCAAAGGCTTCGCCAGCAGCATCATCAATAGATTCTCCTATCACTTCATATTTTCCTACACCATCGACACGCACTAATTGAGTGTGGCCACCCGATACCAACAGAGCAACAAAAGGAAAGTGCGGTGAATTTTCATCAAGCATTGGCGCAAGTAAATGCCCTTCCATATGATGAACACCAATCGCTGGCACATTCCAAGCATAGGCTAAAGAACGTGCAATCGTAGCACCAACAAGCAATGCGCCGACAAGCCCAGGGCCACTAGTATAAGCAATACCATCAATATCGCTTGCGGTTAAATTGGCTTCCTCTAATGCCGCTTTAATAAGAGGCGCTGTTTTCCGAATATGATCACGTGATGCTAATTCAGGAACCACACCACCATAATCTGCATGCAGGGCAATTTGAGTATAAAGTTGATTAGCAATTAACCCTTTTTCTTCATCATAAATCGCCACGCCCGTTTCATCACAGGAAGTTTCAATGCCTAAGATTTTCATTGATTTTCTTAATTTATTACCTAAAATGTTGTGCGATTTTACCCTGTTTAAGCGGTTTTAACCAGTTGAAACCACAAATATTAAGGTTAATTGGCATTCTATCCTTTACTTTTTCCCTAAAAATAGATTAGAATTGCGTCCTTTATTAAATTTGTCATTTACACACAGGTGCTTTGGCAAAAATAAAATTTTAAATTGCAATTAAATTAAACTCATTGAGGTGATTGGCTTATGCCTGTAATTAAAGTACGTGAAAACGAATCATTTGACGTAGCTTTACGTCGTTTCAAACGCTCTTGCGAAAAAGCGGGAATCTTAGCTGAAGTACGCGCTCGCGAATTTTACGAAAAACCAACTACAATTCGTAAACGTGAAAATGCAACACTTGCAAAACGTCACGCAAAACGCAACGCTCGCGAAAACGCGCGCAATACCCGTTTATACTAATTTATAGTATTTTCTGACTCGAGTTAAGACAAACCGTGAATCCTTTGGACTCACGGTTTTGTTACTTTAAGCACAATAAAAATCTACGCCAAAAACGACCGCACTTTCACACCACGATCACGGAGGCTCGACAATGAAAGGTTCTATTCCACGCCCCTTTATTGATGATTTGCTGACAAAGTCCGATATTGTCGATGTGATTAACACGCGCGTAAAACTAAAAAAAGCTGGCCGCGATTATCAAGCCTGCTGCCCTTTCCATCACGAAAAAACACCATCCTTCACAGTTAGCCAAAAGAAACAGTTTTATCATTGCTTTGGTTGTGGTGCACATGGTAATGCGATTTCCTTTTTAATGGATTATGACAAACTTGAATTTATAGAGGCGATTGAAGAACTTGCAGCAATGGCAGGGCTTGAAATACCTTACGAAAAACGCGCTAATCACAGCGGAAAACCTCAAGCTAATTACCAAACCAAACGAAATCTCTATGAATTAATGCAAGAGATTGCCACGTTTTATCAAAACCAATTACCATTAAATACTCAAGCACAAGAATATTTACAACAACGTGGGCTTTCACCTGAAATTATTGAGCGTTTCCAAATTGGGTTTGTGCCGAATGCAATGGATACTGTACTGCGTAAATTTGGTGTTAATCGTGAAGAACAACAAAAACTCATTGAATTAGGCATGCTTTCTCGAAATGATCGTGGCAATATTTACGATAAATTCCGAAATCGCATCATGTTTCCGATTCGTGATAAACGTGGTCGCACAGTGGCTTTTGGTGGGCGTGTATTAACAGATGAAAAACCGAAATATCTGAATTCGCCAGAAACCATTACTTATCATAAAGGTAAGGAGCTTTATGGTTTGTATGAAGCCTTACAAACCAACGATGAACCCAAACAATTACTTGTTGTTGAAGGTTATATGGACGTGGTGGCATTAGCACAATTTGGCGTGGATTATGCGGTCGCTTCTTTAGGTACGTCCACGACATCAGAACAAATTCAACTTATTTTTCGTTCGACCGAACAGGTTGTTTGTTGTTACGATGGTGACCGTGCAGGACGTGATGCTGCTTGGCGAGCACTAGAAAATGCGTTGCCTTACTTAGAAGATGGCAGACAACTCAAATTTATTTTCTTGCCAGATGGAGAAGATCCTGATACTTACATTCGTCAATACGGCAAAGAAAAATTTGAAGAATACATCGAAAGTGCGCAATCTTTAAGCGAGTTTATGTTTGCACATTTAAGTCCTCAGGTTGATTTTTCCACTAAAGAAGGGCGCGGAAAATTAGTTGCGCTAGCTGCGCCGTTAATTCACCAAATTCCAGGAGAAATGCTTCGCTTATCGCTACGCAATATGCTTGCTCAAAAACTTGGGATTTTTGATCAAACTCAGCTGGAAAATCTTATTCCCAAACAATTAGAACAAGCCAATACACAACAAAAAGTCACTCATAATAAGATCAAGAAGACACCAATGCGAATGGTCATTTCATTGCTTCTGCAAAATCCTGAGTTAGTAAAACGTATGTCTGAAAGCGGCGTGCAAGCATTACGTGCAGAAGCAGGGTTTGAAATTCTGGAAAAATTGACCGCACTTTGTCGCCAACGAGAGGGCATTACTACGGGGCAAATTTTGGAATACTTCCGCAATACATCTTACAGTAATCCCCTTGAAATACTGGCAACTTGGGATCATTTATTAGACGAATCCGACATAATCAACGCATTTTCTCAAAATTACCGTCGCTTAAATATTCAAGCTATTGAGCGCGATATTGAAATGCTTATTGCTAAAGAACGAACAGAGGGTCTCACTAATGAAGAAAAAACGGTACTTGTACATCTTTTAGCTGGTAAAGAACAGCAGAAAAAACAGTTAGTGAATCCGCTATAACAATGGTAGAATCTCAAGTTCATAAAAAATCTTATCTTCTCAATCACATCAAGCAAAATGAGTATAAAAATGGAAAAAAATCAACAATCTACGGCTGAACAATATTCAGAACAAATTGAGCAATTGATGGAGCTAGGTCGTACACAAGGGTATTTAACTTTTGCTGAAATCAATGACTTATTGCCCGAAGATGCTATTGATCCAGAATATTACGACAAATTGCTACAAACATTGCAAAATGATGCAGGTATCCCTGTATTAGATGAAGCACCAGAAAGCGATGATATGATGTTGAGTGATACCATCCCTGATGAAGATGCAGTGGAAGAAGCAACTCAAATTCTTTCAAATGTAGAATCTGAAATCGGTCGAACAACGGATCCCGTACGCATGTATATGCGCGAAATGGGAACGGTGGATCTTCTTACTCGTGAAGATGAAATTAGCATTGCAAAACGTATTGAAGGAGGGATTGATGAAGTTCAAACCTCTATCGCAGCCTATCCTGAAGCATTAAATGGATTACTAAAAAATTATGATGATGTAGAAAAAGGTAATTTCCGTTTGACCGATTTAATTACGGGTTTTGTTGATCCAAATGCCGAAATAGAAGAACACAACGGACTTGATGAAGACTTTTCTGACGAAGATGATGAAGAAGAATCTAGTAATGCAGATGTGGAAGACAATGAAGATGAAGAAGACAATGAATCAGAATCTACATCAGATTCAAGCGACTCTGATAACAGTATTGATCCTGAAGTTGCTCGCGAAAAATTTCAGCAATTAAGAGAACAGCACTCTAAAACCCTTGCTGTTATTGAAAAACACGGTCGCTCTGGAAAACGTGCCCAAGATCAAATTGCACTACTTGGCGAAATTTTTAAACAATTCCGTTTAGTACCAAAACAATTTGATTTACTCGTTCTATCAATGAAAGAAATGATGAAACGTGTGCGCTACCAAGAACGTCAGCTACAAAAAATATTAGTGGATATAGCAGGAATGCCAAAGGATGATTTTGAAAAAATTATTACCACTAATGGCAGTAACAGTGAATGGGTAGCAAAAGCATTAAAATCTAGCAAACCTTGGGCTAAACGTTTAATTAAATATGAAGATCGTATTTATGAAGCCTTAAACAATCTAGCGATAACAGAAGAAAATACTAAACTTACCATTACTCAAATGCGTGACATCTGCGATGCAGTCGCACGAGGCGAACAAAAAGCACGTCGAGCTAAAAAAGAAATGGTTGAAGCTAACTTGCGTTTAGTAATTTCCATCGCGAAAAAATACACAAATCGAGGTTTACAATTCTTAGATTTAATTCAAGAAGGGAATATCGGTTTAATGAAAGCGGTAGATAAATTTGAATATCGACGTGGCTACAAATTCTCTACATATGCTACTTGGTGGATTCGTCAAGCAATCACTCGCTCTATTGCGGATCAAGCGCGTACAATCCGTATTCCTGTGCATATGATTGAAACAATCAATAAACTTAATCGTATTTCTCGCCAGTTGTTACAAGAAATGGGACGGGAAGCAACACCAGAAGAATTGGCAGAACGTATGGGAATGCCAGAAGATAAAATCCGTAAAGTACTGAAAATTGCAAAAGAGCCGATTTCTATGGAAACACCTATTGGCGATGACGATGATTCGCATTTAGGGGATTTTATTGAAGATTCAACCTTAGAACTTCCTCTTGATTCTGCCACAGCACAAAGTTTAAAAGTTGCAACTCACGAAGTGCTAGAAGGCTTGACGCCACGTGAAGCAAAAGTATTACGTATGCGTTTTGGCATTGATATGAATACCGACCATACACTTGAAGAAGTGGGTAAACAATTCGATGTAACACGCGAACGTATTCGTCAAATTGAAGCAAAAGCATTACGTAAATTACGTCATCCTAGCCGTTCTGAAACACTGAGAAGTTTTTTAGATGAATAGAGAGAAACATAAAAGAGAAAAATCGATCTAATCTTAAAAAATCAGATACATTTGTTTAAGGACTAAATTCTATAATCCGCAGAATTTAGTCCTTTTACTTTTACTTAAAGCACCGCATTAATATGCATTCAAATTTCAACTATTTTAGTTAGATAAGCCATTAACATTTAACAATGGCAACAAATATTGGTTATTTAAAACATTTTAATCATAAAAAAATCTGCGCCCCAATTAGCTGGTTTATTTATTCAGCTTTAAGGCACAGATTAAAGTGCGGTAAATTTTTTTGATATTTGGCGTAAATTATTTATTTAATTTCGCTTTGTAAGTTGGATTCATTAAGTTTTCTACAGAAAGAATGTCATCCAATTGTTCTTCTGTTAATAAACCTTTTTCTAACACAACTTCACGTACGCCTTTGCCTGTTTGCGCACAGATTTTACCCACTAAGTCGCCGTTGTGGTGACCAATAAATGGGTTCAAGTAAGTCACGATACCGATTGAATTAAACACGTAGTTTTCACAAATTTCTTTGTTTACAGTGATGCCATCCACACATTTATCACGTAAGTTCACACAAGCATTGGTTAAGATGTCGATAGATTCGAACATTGCTTGACCAATCACGGGTTCCATTACGTTTAATTGTAATTGACCTGCTTCAGATGCGAAGGTCACAGTGGTATCGTTACCAATTACTTTAAAGCATACTTGGTTCACCACTTCTGGAACAACTGGGTTTACTTTTGCTGGCATAATAGAAGAACCCGCTTGTAATTCAGGAAGATTAATTTCTTTTAAACCTGCACGTGGGCCAGAAGAAAGTAAACGCAAGTCATTACATACTTTAGAAAGTTTCACTGCAGTACGTTTTAATGCACCGTGAACCATGACATAAGCACCACAGTCAGATGTTGCTTCAATTAAGTTTTCTGCTGGTACACAAGCTAATCCAGTCACTTCAGCAAGGTGTTTTACAACTAATTCTGTATAGCCTTGTGGCGTATTTAAACCAGTACCGATTGCAGTCGCACCAAGGTTTACTTCAAGTAATAAACCTGCTGTACGTTTTAAGTTACGCACTTCTTCTTCAAGTAATACGGAGAAAGCTTTGAATTCTTGACCAACAGTCATTGGCACCGCATCTTGCAATTGGGTACGACCCATTTTTAAGATATTTGCAAACTCTTTTGCTTTATTATCAAAACCGTCGTGTAAATATTGAATTTTATCGATCAATTTTAAGATGCTGTTATACACTGCAATACGGAAACCAGTAGGATACGCATCGTTGGTTGATTGGCTTGCATTAACGTGATCCATCGGATTAATCACGTTATATTCGCCTTTTTTATGACCAATTTTTTCAAGGGCAAGATTAGCAACCACTTCATTAGTATTCATATTGACAGACGTACCTGCACCACCTTGATATACATCTGATGGGAATTGATCTAAGCATTTTCCAGTGGTAAGGATTTCATCACAAGCTGCTACAATCGCTTTTGCAATATCACTTGGAATTGCACCTAATTCGCCATTGGCTAAAGCCGTTGCTTTTTTTACCATTACCATACCACGTACAAACTCAGGCACGTCAGAAATGGTTACGTTAGAAATATTGAAATTTTCTACCGCTCTTAATGTATGAATCCCCCAGTATGCTTCTGCAGGCACATCACGTTCGCCAAGTAAATCTACTTCTTTTCTAAATTGAGTCATTTTAATCACCTTTTTGGGTTAGTTAATTTATCGTCATTATAGAAATTTCAAGAAGAAAAAACTTGATGAAGATCACATTTTCAAAAAATGCTCTCAAGACATATTTTCATTTTTCGGATTAGTTTTTTTAGGGAAAAATGTTCTATCTATCAATCTTACACAGATTTCAATAGCCTACCAATTTTCTCAAATAATTTCTGAATTTGCTCTGCACGACACCCGAGTACCCGCACCATTAAACCATATTCATTGAGTTGTGATATGCCTATCAGTAGATCTTTTTCTTCCGTACTTTGTTGCTGCAAGGCTTGCACCTGTTGTTTGATTTCCGCATTATTTTTCGCCAAATTTAGATAAGTCAGCGAACCTTGATGGGAATAATTTTCCATCTGACTCAAAGCGGTAAGATTCATTTTAGACGGCAGCCACTGGATACAATCACTGACAAGCGGTCGTTTTTTGCCATCGTCTTTCAAAGTATAAATCTTCAAATGGGAAGAAAACTGGCGGAAGGCAAAACGTTCATCATTCAACACCCGCCCAATCGCCACGATTTCACCGTAAATCAGCTCGCTTTGTTCGCCCATTTCAATCTGGGTTTGCTGCTTAAAAACGGAATCTTTATGTAACACCAACGGATGCGGCAAATAGAATAAACGACTGTTTTCCGCAAGCAAAATATGGGTTGTTTGCATCGCACTGTCGCCTTCATTCATCGCCTGCACCCGAGTAAATGCCTGCGTATTTAAAGAAAGTGCGGTCAATTTTGCCAACGAAATATCAATCTCTAACAGATCGCCCGCCAGCACCCCAGGGGAGGAGGACATCTGCATCGCATTCAAGCCATTCGCCCACGCATCATCGTAACTTGGCAACGTTATCACTTTAAACGGTGGCGTCGCAAAGTATTCAGCAAGCTGGGTTTTACCGCTGGAGGAAAGTTTGGTGGAAAGGGATAATTTGCTGTTCATAGATTTTGTAGGGGCTAATTACATTAGCCCCGATATTTCACCAATAATTGGGCAAATGTAATTTGCCCCTACGATTAACGAACCAAAGATGCAGGTTCTTCCACATTCTTCAACAACGCATATTTTTCGATCCAACCGATCACGCCATCCAGATTTTCTTTTTTCATCAGGTTAGTGAAAATAAACGGCTGACCGTTACGCATACGACGAGCATCACGTTCCATGACGCTTAAGTCAACACCAACGAATGGAGCAAGATCAGTTTTGTTGATCACAAGTAAATCTGAACGAGTGATACCCGGCCCACCTTTACGAGGGATTTTTTCCCCTTGAGCCACGTCAATCACGAAAATTGTCACGTCTGCCAAATCAGGGCTAAAAGTCGCTGAAAGGTTATCGCCACCTGATTCAATGAACACGATTTCCACATCAGGGAAACGAGTCACCATTTCGTCCACGGCTTCTAAATTCATCGAGGCATCTTCACGAATTGCTGTGTGCGGGCAACCGCCCGTTTCCACGCCCATAATTCGCTCTGGTGGAAGCAAACTATTTTTCGTTAAAAATTCCGCATCTTCTTGGGTGTAAATATCGTTAGTAATGACTGCTACGCTATATTTTGACGCTATTTCACGAGTGAGTTTTTCAATTAACGCGGTTTTGCCTGCGCCAACAGGACCTGCTACGCCAATTTTAATGTAGTTACGCATAATGTTCCTTTTGTTTATCATCGTAGCAACTGTGTTGCTCATGGGTGTAGGGGCAAGTTACATTTGCCCCTATATATCAACGAATGTTCAAGGGCAAATGTGATTTGCCCCTACAAGTAAAATCTCAATAAAAAATAACCGCACTTACGACATATAAAGTCGCGTATAAAGCACTTCGTGTTGCATAGCCCGAATATCATTCGCCAGCGTTGCCGCACCAAGCCATTCTTCGTCAGGGTCAAAGCTTAATTCCACCGCTTGTACGAGCGAGCCACGCAAGTCAAACAGAATATCTTGCCCATCCATTTGGCTGAGAGGAATTAGCTTCACGCCGTTAGTGATCGCACCGACTGCTGCGTTGTAGTAGAACGCATAGAGCGTATCGGCTTTGCTTAAACCCATGGCTTGAGCAACCATTGCAAACACTATCGGGAAATAGCCCTGCACGCGTTTTTCTGCAATCGCTTGCTGGTAAGCTGTGAGCAACGTATGTGTTTCATAGCGAATAAAAATTTTCAACAATCGTACGCCGAGTTTGAAACTCCCTTCACGACTTTCGCGTGCCACTTTGGTGGCGGAAAGTTGCCAATCCAGTTCGCACAAGCGGTCAAAATTCCCCTCACACATTGCATCGAAGGCAAGAGAAAGATACGCCCCGTCGTTGTAAATCCAGTTTTGTAAAAGCTGGGTTTGCACATATTCTTCTAGGGTCGCTTTGCTTTCTACCACACGTTGCTGGACGAAGGTTTCCAAGCCATTGGAATGGTTAAATCCACCAATCGGCAAGGTGGGATCGACCAAGTGCAACAACGCACCTAAATCCGTTAAAGAGCGGTTTAATGTTTGTGCCAATGTCCATCTCCGTGATGATGATAGCCATGATGATCATGCGAATGGCTATGAGAATGTCCATGCCCTTGTGCAGAATTTGCTCTTAACGCTTGGCTTAAACGGCGTTCTGCTTTTTGCGGATGAAATCCCGCAGCTTGCAGCCATTCAAACATCGGCTTATCGTAAGGTAATGTTACTTCATCGCCATCTAAAAAAAGCGGCGAATGTTTGTTGCCGATTTCATAACAAGCTCGAGCCATTTCAGGCAAGGTTTTCGGCGACAGCACAATCACGTCACTCGGTAAAATTTCAATCGCAATCACTAATTCATCGCTGATAAACACTACATCATCGTGTTTCAAGCGTTGCCCCTCTTTTAGCAAGCGAAATGCTACTTCACGCCCCGTATTTGTAGTTTTACGCAAAATATTGCGTTCGCTTTCATACCACTGCAATGCCACGCGTTCAATGGGCTGTGTGGTAATTTTGCCCTCTGCTTGAAGTGCGGTTAAATTTCCCAAGATATTTTCTATAATAGGGAGAATTGGGTTAATTATTTTCATCTTTCCTCTATAAATCCACTTTCTTCTCTTCGAAAGAAAAACTACAGCTACAATGATTTCTTATTTATCAAGTAAGAGGCGTATCGTACACGCCTTTTTACACTAATTCGTCTATGAAAACAGTCCTTTAGAATAGGAAATATCGCTGACCCAATGGTACGCTATCCACTGGTTCACAGGTAATTAACTCTCCATCCACTCGAACTTCATAACGTTCAGCATCAACAGTAATGTTTGGTGTTACATCATTATGAACCAGATCTTTTTTACCTACGTTGCGGCAGCCTTTCACAGCAATGGTTTCTTTGTGTAAACCGAATTTTTCACGAATATCGGCTTTTTCAGCGGCTTGTGAAACAAAAAATACCGCTGTTTGTGCCGTTGCTAAGCCTTGTGCACCGTACATTGGACGGTAGAATACAGGTTGTGGCGTTGGAATTGAGGCATTTGGGTCGCCCATTTTGGCGTAGCTAATAAAACCTTTTTTAATGACGACTTCAGGTTTTACCCCAAAGAACATCGGTTTCCATAACACGATATCTGCGATTTTACCCACTTCTAACGAGCCAATATGCTCCGCAATACCATGTGCAATTGCTGGGTTGATAGTATATTTCGCAATGTAGCGTTTAATACGGAAGTTATCGTTTCCTTCATTACCTAGCTCACCACGTTGCATTTTCATCTTATCTGCAGTTTGCCATGTACGAATAACGACTTCTCCAATACGTCCCATTGCTTGAGAGTCTGAACTCATAATGGAGAAGACGCCCATATCATGCAAAATATCTTCTGCTGCAATGGTTTCAGGGCGGATACGGCTATCGGCAAAAGCTACGTCTTCCGGCACGCGTTTATCTAAGTGATGGCAAACCATCAACATATCCAAATGTTCATCAATGGTGTTTTTGGTAAACGGACGAGTCGGGTTGGTTGAAGCAGGTAATACGTTTGAATACATCGCTGCTTTAATGATGTCAGGTGCATGACCACCACCTGCGCCCTCCGTATGGAAAGTATGAATGACACGTCCATCAATCGCTTTCATCGTGTCTTCCAAAAAGCCACTTTCATTTAGCGTGTCTGTGTGAATGGCCACTTGAATATCCATTTCATCTGCTACTTTTAAGGCAGAATCAATCACGGCAGGCGTTGCACCCCAGTCTTCGTGGATTTTTAAACCTAATGCACCCGCTTCAATTTGCTCACGCAGAGGATCTAGGGTTGAACAGTTGCCTTTACCAAAAAATCCGACGTTTACAGGCAAGGCTTCTGCCGCTTGAAACATACGTTCCATATACCATGCGCCAGGGGTACAAGTGGTTGCGTGCGTACCATCAGCAGGGCCAGTCCCACCGCCAATTAACGTGGTAACGCCACTTTCAATCGCATGTTGTGCTTGTTGCGGACAAATAAAGTGAATGTGGGTATCAATACCGCCAGCGGTCGCAATTAAATGTGCACCGTTATGCACTTCCGTGCTTGCACCGATAATCATATTTGGCGTGACATTATCCATGGTGTCAGGGTTACCAGCTTGACCGATGCCCACAATGCGACCATCACGAATACCAATATCGGCTTTGATAATGCCTAATCTCGCATCAATAATCATCACGTTAGTGATCACAAAATCCAATACATTTGGATTATCGCGAGTTGCGGTGCCGCTTTGTGCCATGCCATCACGCACACTTTTACCGCCACCAAATTTACACTCGTCGCCTTTGGTCAATAGATCTTGCTCAATAGTTGCCCATAAATTGGTATCGCCTAAACGAACTTTGTCGCCAACGGTTGGGCCATAAGTTGCTACATATTGCGCTCTTGAAATTGTTAATGCCATCTTGCCCTACTTTATAATTTGCCATCAATTTGATTATGGAAACCGTAAATAATTTGGTTACCACCAAAAGCCACTAACTCAACGGTTTTGGCTTCTCCCGGTTCGAAACGCACCGCATTACCAGAAGGCACATTTAAACGCATACCGCGTGCCAAAGTACGGTCAAATTTAAGAGCATTATTAGTTTCAAAAAAATGGTAGTGAGAGCCAACTTGAATTGGGCGGTCGCCTGAATTTGTTACTTCGATTTTTACGATTTTTCTGCCGACATTAGCAATAATATCGCCTTCGGCTAATTGGTATTCGCCTGGGATCATATCTTTGTTCCTTGTAGGGTGGGCTTTAGCCCACCATTAATATTTTTATTTTGGTGGGCTAAAGCCCACCCTACGGTTATCTGATTGGATTATGCACGGTAACAAGTTTCGTGCCATCGGGGAAAGTAGCTTCAATCTGGACTTCATGAACCATTTCTGCCACACCTTCCATGACATCATCAACAGTTAAAAGTGTTGCGCCATATTGCATCACTTCCGCTACACTCATTCCGTCTCTTGCAGCCTCTTGTAAATGGCTCGCAATATAAGCAATGGTTTCTGGATAATTTAATTTAACGCCGCGTGCTTTGCGTTTTGCCGCAAGTTCGCCCGCGAGGAAAAGCATCAGTTTTTCTTGTTCTCTGGAAGTTAAGTGCATATTTTCATTCCTTAATTTATTATACGAAAGTCAGCGAATTTTACGTAAAAAATCTAAAATAGGAAAAATATTTTGTCAGAATTTTTTGTAAGCCCCTTGAAAGAAAAAAAATCCTCCTTATATAGAAACCGCACTTACAAATTCTTAAGAAGGAAATTAATCATGAATATTCGTCCTTTACACGATCGTGTAATTATTAAACGTGAAGAAGTCGAAACCCGTTCAGCTGGCGGTATCGTATTAACCGGTTCAGCAGCGACTAAATCAACCCGCGCGAAAGTATTAGCTGTGGGTAAAGGTCGTATTTTAGAAAATGGCACCGTTCAACCTTTAGATGTTAAAGTTGGCGATACCGTAATTTTCAACGACGGTTACGGCGTGAAAGCAGAAAAAATTGATGGTGAAGAAGTGTTAATCATTTCTGAAAACGATATTTTGGCGATTGTGGAATAATTTAAATTAAGGAAAAAAGAAAATGGCAGCAAAAGACGTAAAATTTGGTAACGATGCACGCGTAAAAATGCTTAAAGGCGTGAATGTATTAGCGGATGCAGTAAAAGTAACCCTTGGCCCGAAAGGTCGTAATGTAATTTTAGATAAATCATTTGGCGCACCAACTATCACTAAAGATGGTGTGTCTGTTGCTCGTGAAATCGAATTAGAAGATAAATTCGAAAACATGGGGGCACAAATGGTGAAAGAAGTGGCATCTAAAGCAAATGATGCTGCAGGTGACGGTACAACTACTGCAACTGTACTTGCGCAAGCTATCGTAAATGAAGGCTTGAAAGCAGTAGCTGCAGGTATGAATCCAATGGATTTAAAACGTGGTATTGATAAAGCAGTAAGTGCGGTTGTTTCTGAACTTAAAAATTTATCTAAACCTTGTGAAACAGCAAAAGAAATTGAACAAGTAGGTACCATTTCTGCAAACTCTGACAGCATTGTGGGTCAATTAATCTCACAAGCGATGGAAAAAGTGGGCAAGGAAGGGGTAATTACTGTTGAAGATGGTACGGGTCTTGAAGATGAATTAGATGTGGTTGAAGGCATGCAATTCGACCGTGGTTACCTTTCTCCATATTTCATCAACAAACCAGAAACTGCAACGGTTGAATTAGATAATCCATATCTTCTTCTTGTAGATAAAAAAATCTCTAACATTCGTGAATTACTTCCTGTGTTAGAAGGTGTAGCGAAAGCAGGTAAACCGTTATTAATCATCGCTGAAGATGTGGAAGGCGAAGCGCTTGCAACCTTAGTAGTAAACACTATGCGCGGTATCGTGAAAGTTGCAGCAGTGAAAGCACCAGGTTTTGGTGATCGTCGTAAAGCGATGTTACAAGATATTGCAATTTTAACAGCGGGTACTGTGATTTCTGAAGAAATTGGTATGGAGCTTGAAAAAGCAACATTGGAAGATTTAGGTCAAGCAAAACGCGTTGTTATCAATAAAGATAACACAACCATTATTGATGGTATCGGCGATGAAGCACAAATCAAAGGTCGTGTGGCTCAAATTCGTCAGCAAATCGAAGAATCAACTTCTGACTACGACAAAGAAAAACTCCAAGAACGCGTTGCTAAATTAGCTGGCGGCGTGGCTGTAATCAAAGTGGGCGCAGCAACTGAAGTTGAAATGAAAGAGAAAAAAGACCGTGTAGATGACGCATTACATGCAACTCGTGCTGCGGTTGAAGAAGGTATCGTTGCCGGTGGTGGCGTTGCATTAGTTCGCGCAGCAGCGAAAGTTGCAGCAAGCCTAAAAGGTGACAACGAAGAACAAAATGTGGGTATCAAACT
Source organism: Haemophilus sp. HMSC071C11 (assembly GCF_001837655.1). NCBI lineage: Bacteria > Pseudomonadati > Pseudomonadota > Gammaproteobacteria > Pasteurellales > Pasteurellaceae > Haemophilus > Haemophilus sp. HMSC071C11. The sequence continues at coordinate 161,640 of NZ_KV833450.1, forward strand.
TGCATTACGTGCGATGGAAGCACCTTTACGTCAAATCGTCACTAACTCAGGCGAAGAAGCATCTGTTGTGGCAAGTGCGGTTAAAAATGGAGAAGGAAACTTTGGTTATAACGCAGGTACAGAACAATACGGCGATATGATCGAAATGGGTATCTTAGATCCAACTAAAGTAACTCGCTCTGCATTACAATTCGCGGCATCCGTAGCAGGCTTAATGATTACCACTGAATGTATGGTAACTGATCTTCCAAAAGATGATAAAGCCGATTTAGGTGCTGCTGGAATGGGCGGTATGGGTGGAATGGGCGGAATGATGTAATTCGCTTATACGAGTAAAAAATCTATCCCAACAGAAAATTTGAGCTCTATATGACTTAGGGCTCAAATCTACTAAAATAGGGGATATTTTTTATTACCCTATTCTAAATTTATATATGATAAAAATAAAAAAACCCAGTTTTTAAACTGGGTTTTATTTTATCTATTGGATAAATTATTCTGCAACAACGATTACATCTAATGTTGCAAATACTTCACCGTGAAGTTGGAAACGAACATCGTGGTCACCAAGAGTACGGATTGGACCGTTTGGTAAACGAACTTCACTTTTCGCAATTTTAACGCCTGCTGCAGTTACTGCCTCTGCCACATCACGAGTAGTGATTGCGCCGAATAAACGACCTTCATCACCTGCTTTAGATGCGATAGTCACAGAACCTAATGCAGTAACTTCTGCTGCACGAGCTTGAGCTGCTGCAAGATTTGCTGCCGCTGTCGCTTCTAATTCTGCACGACGTGCTTCAAAGTGTTCAATGTTAGCTTTAGTTGCCATAACTGCTTTACCTTGTGGGATTAAGAAGTTACGTGCAAAACCTGATTTAACATTTACTTGATCGCCCACTTGACCTAAGTGAACAATTTTATCTAAAAGAATTACTTGCATTACCGTGTCTCCTTAATTACTGATGATTGTCAGTGTATGGAAGTAACGCTAAATAGCGAGCGCGTTTGATTGCACGAGCTAATTGACGTTGGTACTTCGCACGAGTACCGGTAATACGGCTAGGTACAATTTTGCCGCTTTCTGAAATATAGTTCTTTAATGTAGCGATATCTTTGTAATCGATTTCAACAACATTTTCCGCTGTGAAACGGCAGAACTTACGACGACGGAAATAACGTGCCATTTGGCTAGTCTCCTAATCTATAAATTCGATTTGCTCGGCATGTAAAACTAATTGGCATAACCCACTTTGGGTTTTATGTGATGTAATAAATCCCACCACCAAAATTTTACTACCGACCGTAATGCTTTGAGTTTTTTCTATCAATTGATTACCACTAATTTGAACTGGCATTTTTAACCACGCTTGACGAGTGAAACCACTTTCAATCTGATCAGAACGATGTTCTAACAAAAACTTGCAATGCTCAATTCCACTAGGGCTTTTTAATCGCTTTGGTAACTGAGAAACGACTCCCATAACCGAAAAACGATTATCAATTTTCAAATTACTCTTCAGCATCCTCAAAATCGTTGTTTTCAACTTCAGCTAAAGGTTTACGTTCTTCTTTAGCCGCTTTCATTGGGGACGCTTCTGTTACGGCGTGCTTAGTATGGATAACAAGACTGCGTAATACAGCATCGTTATAACGGAAAGTCGTTTCTAGCTCGTCGATGACTTGTTGAGGCGCTTCTACATTCATAAGCACATAATGTGCTTTGTGTAATTTATTAATTGGGTACGCTAATTGGCGACGACCCCAATCTTCTAGGCGATGAACTTGACCACCAGCTTCTTTTACAGAACCGGTGTAACGTTCGATCATACCTGGTACTTGCTCGCTTTGGTCCGGATGAACCATAAACACGATTTCGTAGTGACGCATTACTGCTCCTTACGGGTTAATCAGCCTTTGACGTAGATCAGCCACCAATCTGCAAAGGCAAGGAACGAAAAATTCAATGTGGCTAAGGGTTGCGGATTATACTGATTTTTTTACGTTCCGCAACCAATTTGAGTTCTTTTTGAGCAAAAAAAGAAGACCGATATTATAACAATATCGGCCTATCTCAAATCTTCTGTAATTAACGACTACGGAAAATAATACGACCTTTACTTAAATCATAAGGGGTCATTTCTACAGTCACTTTATCCCCAGTCAAAATACGGATATAGTTTTTACGCATTTTTCCTGAAATATGCGCAGTAACCACGTGACCGTTTTCCAACTCCACGCGGAACATAGTATTCGGTAAAGTCTCTAAAATTGTGCCTTGCATCTCAATGCAATCTTCTTTCGCCATTGTATCCTCTAAAAATAATCGATTTTTTATCCGCACTTTAGGCGGAAAAGTTAAGAAAAACGGGCGGATTATAGCCGTTTTTAGCTTTCTACGAAAGAAAAAATAATATTGTTCATGAAAAACTCAATTTGGCATAACCTAACAATGATTTACAAAGCTAAAACAACCCCTATAATAACCGCACTTTTCTTATTAAATAGTACTTATGAATTCAAAAAAACACTTAGGTCATACGGCGCGTAAACGCTTTGGTCAAAACTTTTTACATGATACTTCTGTCATTCAAGGTATCGTGGCGGCGATTTACCCACAACCTAATCAATTCTTAGTGGAAATTGGCCCAGGGCTTGGCGCATTAACAGAGCCAGTTGGTGAACTAGTCGATCATCTGACTGTGGTAGAGCTTGACCGAGACCTTGCAGAACGTTTACGTCACCATCCATTTTTACATCAAAAACTCACTGTTATTGAAACGGATGCGATGCAATTTGATTTTGGTGCGCTTTACACAAAAGAAAATTTAGCAGAAAAAGAGCAAAAATTACGTGTGTTTGGTAACTTACCTTACAACATTTCTACGCCATTGATGTTCCACTTGTTTAAATATCATGATGTGATTCAAGATATGCACTTTATGCTGCAAAAAGAAGTGGTAAAACGCCTATGTGCCGCACCAAATAGCAAAGCTTATGGTCGTTTAACGATTATGGCGCAATATTTCTGCCAAGTGATGCCTGTGCTTGAAGTACCGCCTTCTGCATTTAAACCTGCACCGAAAGTAGATTCAGCCGTTGTGCGTTTAATTCCGCATAAGGAATTGCCGCACCCTGTAAAAGATTTATATTGGTTGAACCGTGTTTGCTCCCAAGCGTTTAATCAACGTCGTAAAACATTACGCAATGCGCTCTCAACGCTATTTTCACCTGAAAATCTGACCGCACTTGGTATTGATTTAAATGCACGTGCAGAAAATTTGGCTATCGCAGATTATGCACGTTTAGCGAACTGGTTGGCGGATAATCCACCAGCCGATATCAATAAAGATGAAATCTTAGATTCAGAAGAGTAAAAATAATAAAGGTGTAACCCTTGTTACACCTTGGCTTTCTACATAAAACGAACAATTTCTTTACCTTGCATTTCTTTAATACGTTGTTGTTCTTTCCATTTTTTTCTATTTAAAGCTCGTATAATATTTTCTTTTATTCGAGTTAAACGCTGTTTCAATGTCTTTTTCTTACGGATTTTTGGACGTTTTTGTCGTTCTTTTTCCAATCCGCTTGTTAATACACTTTTACTTTGATTCGCTTGGAGTTCTTGAATACAAATTGCTGGATTAAGTTGATAGACAATATAATTATCAACATCAACTAATTTATTAAAAATAAGTTCATCAACTGCAACAATTTCATCAGAAGGAATATTCTTTAAATATTCAATTACATATTTAGCCGCACCTTGAGAAATAATATAACCTGCCGTCCCCCAGTGAGTTGATTTTAAAATATCAAAGTTCCTAGAATTAAAAGGTGGAATTTTAGTTTGTTTCTCAAGTTTAACTGGCCGTAAAAAAGTTTCTAAACGAATAATAAAAATATCATTAAAATCAAAACGTGTTTTTAACCATTCATCTTGTGCCAAAAACACTTCCGCATTCTCGCCAAGAATTACATCATCTTCAAAAATTTTGAGATATTCCAAATTTTCATTCACACACTTATTCCATAATAAGAAATGGCTAATTAAACAGCCTTTTTCTCCTTTAGTAAGTATTCTAGATTCCTCTATATTATGTAATATGGAGTTTGATTGATTGATTGATTGATTGATTGATTGATAAGTGTACGCATTAAAAAAACTAAATGAAAGTTTTTTTGATTCAAATTGCTCAGTAATATGTTTGCGACGTTCAGTTGCATTTTCCATACTAATGACAATATTTTCAATAATACTCATATTTAAATAAAAATGGAAATAACTAAGTTTTTTGCATTCTACTATACAAAAAGAATAAATCAACAATAAAAGTCTGTGTTAAAATTCTCAAAATTTATTTATAAAAGAGCGGTCAAAAATGGCAACCTATTTTGTCGGTGATTTGCAAGGCTGTTATGATGAATTACAGCTTTTATTAGAACGTGTAGATTTCAATCCTACGCAAGATAAACTTTATCTTGTGGGGGATCTTGTGGCGCGTGGGGATAAATCACTTGAATGTCTTCGTTTTGTAAAATCACTTGGTAATGCAGCGCAAACCGTACTAGGGAATCACGATTTACATTTAATTGCGACCGCACTGGACATTAAAAAAGTGAAACCGCATGATCGTGTTGATGCCATTTTTAATGCGCCCGATTTTGATGAGCTGATTCATTGGTTACGTCATCAGCCATTACTTGTCCATAGTGAAGAGTTAAACTTCCTGATGGCACATGCCGGTATTTCGCCTGATTGGGATTTGGAAACTGCGAAATCTTGTGCGGCTGAAGTTGAACAAATTTTACAGTACGGCGATTTTCATTATCTTATTGAAAATATGTATTCTGAACAGCCTGATCGCTGGTCGCCTGATTTACAGGGCTTAGTGCGTCATCGTTACATTATTAATGCTTTCACTCGAATGCGTTTTTGCTATTTGGATCATCGCTTTGATTTTGCCTGTAAATCCCCTTTAAAAGATGCGCCAGCGGAGCTCACGCCTTGGTTTAATTTAGATAATCCACTTTATAAACAGATTCCCATTGTCTTTGGACATTGGGCAAGTTTAGTCGATGAGCCTACTCCAAAAGGTATTTATGCCTTAGATACGGGTTGTGTGTGGAATAATCGAATGACTATGTTGCGTTGGGAAGACAAACAGCTCTTCACACAAAGTGCGGTCAAAAATTACAGTGATTTTTAAGGAAACACTATGCTCTCGCTTACGACTGAATCTTGCGAACTGTTCAACATTCCTTTCTACCAATTCGCCCAAATGAAAAAATTCTGCCCAGAAGATATTCCAGCGATTAAAGCGGATTACAAATTACATTGGGATAATTGGAAAGCGATAATTCAATCTGTTTCAGCACAACTCGGTACGCCTTTTGCGAAACCGCATATTGAAAGCTGGAGCAATGGTTGGCAAGTGCGGGCTCATTTCTTCGCTTATTTTAAATACGAGTTTAACCAAAATTCTGCCGCAATCTTTTCTGTGCTATTAAATCGTCGCCGACTAAGAGTGTGTTTAGATTGGCATTGCTATCGTGCAGATCGCTCACAAATTAATGTGCAACAATATAATCAGTGGCTTGATCAATTTGATTCCAAAAAATTTGCTGATTTTGAGATTTGGCGAGAGGATGAAAGTGAATATGATGATTTTCGCCAAGTGAAGGTCATTTCTGAAAAAAATCTGATCTTACGTTCAGATGAGGATTTTTGGTGCATTGGGAAAAGTATTGAAAAAGCCGAATTAAATCAAATAGATCCCGTTTTATTTATTACACACACCATTCAACAATTACAACCGCTTTACGATCGCTGCCATCAATAAAGTATACCCTTAGTATAAATAATTGAGCTCTACATTATGCAGAGCCCAATATTTCAGCAAATTAATAAACTATCCAAATTTATAGCAATAGTTTAAAGTGCGGTAATTCTTATTGATGTTTTTAACTACACATCATAAGTAGTTGATGCTGTATTACCGCCACGACCAGTCCAGTTGGTGTGGAAAAACTCGCCACGAGGTTTATCTGTGCGTTCATAAGTATGAGCACCGAAGTAGTCGCGTTGTGCTTGCAATAAGTTTGCTGGTAAACGTGCTGAAGTATAGCCATCTAAGAAAGTAATCGCAGACGCCATACAAGGCATTGGGATACCCACTTCGATAGATTTTGCCACCACTTTACGCCAGTCACTTAATGCGTTTTCTAAAATGCCTTTGAAGTAGCTATCTGAACCTAAGAAAACAAGATTTGGATTTGCTTCATAAGCATCGCGAATATTACCTAAGAAACGGCTACGAATGATACAACCTTCACGCCATAACAACGCAGTTGCACCATAGTTAATATCCCAACCAAATTGTTCAGAGGCTTCACGAATCAGCATAAAGCCTTGTGCGTAAGAAATAATTTTTGACGCTAATAATGCCTTACGTACCGCTTCAATCCATACTTTTTTGTCGCCTTCAACTGGTGTAATAGTTTTGCCGAATAATTGATTAGCCGCAACACGTTGATCTTTAAAGGAAGACACGCAGCGTGCAAAAACGGATTCAGTGATTAAAGTTAATGGAATACCAAAATCTAACGCATTGATACCTGTCCATTTACCTGTCCCTTTTTGACCCGCAGTATCCAAGATTTTTTCGACTAAAGGTTCTCCACTTGCATCTTTATAGCCAAGAATGTCAGTGGTGATATCGATTAAATAGCTATCAAGTTCAGTATTTTTCCATTCTGCGAAGATGGCTTGCATTTCTTCATAGCTTAAGCCTAAACCTTCTTTTAAGAATTGGTATGCTTCGCAAATTAACTGCATATCGCCATATTCAATACCATTGTGAACCATTTTCACAAAATGACCAGCACCTTCGCCGCCGACCCAGTCACAACAAGGTTCGCCTTGTTCTGTTTTAGCTGAGATTGCTTGGAAAATAGGTTTCACATACTGCCACGCTTCTTGATTACCGCCCGGCATAATTGAAGGCCCGTGACGCGCCCCTTCTTCGCCACCAGACACACCCGAACCGATAAAGCGAATACCTTTCTCCGCCAAGGCTTTCACTCGACGGTTCGTATCTGGATAGTTTGAGTTACCGCCATCAATAATGATGTCGCCTTCTTCTAAATGTGGTAATAATGCGTCAATAAATTGATCCACCACATCGCCTGCGCGCACCATTAACATCACTTTACGTGGTTTTTCTAATTTAGCGGTTAAATCTTCTAAAGAGTATGCACCGATAATATTCGTGCCTTTTGCTGCACCTTGTAAAAATTCATCCACTTTTGAGGTGGTACGATTATACGCCACAACTTTAAAGCCATGATCATTCATATTTAAAATGAGGTTTTGCCCCATTACGGCTAAGCCGATAACACCGATGTCGCCTTTTACTGACATTGTTTTCTCCTGTTGGATTACTGAATCTTTGTTTATGATGGGGGCTAATATAATTAGCCCCTACATGTTTGTC